>CAIOAQ010000124.1 GCA_903856025.1 uncultured beta proteobacterium | reverse complement strand
GAGGTGGAAGTGGGCAGTGTGTTGCGCCAAGCCACGATGCGTGGGCTCAATGGGCCGGACCGCAAGCTCGGAGATTTTCGCGGCAAGCCCTTGGTCATTAACGTATGGGCCAGCTGGTGTCCGCCGTGCATTGCCGAGATGGGCTCTCTGGAGCGTCTGGCCTGGAGCGATTTGGGTCAACAGTTGAATGTGATTGGCGTTTCCACAGACGATTACCCCGAAGCTGCCAAAGGCTTTCTGCGAAAAAGCAGCGCCACCCTCAACCACTACATCGATTACCAGCTGGAACTGGAGCACATGTTGGGTGCTGACCACTTGCCTTTAACCTTGCTGGTCGATGCACAGGGCAGGGTGCTGAGCAAAACTGTGGGGGCACGTGAGTGGGACAGTCCCGAGTCCATGCGGATGATTCGCAACGCCTTTCGCCTGAACAAGGCTCCGGTGACACCAGCCACGGCGCCGCCCAAAAAATCTGATCTGACGTCCACCAAGCAGTAATTTGCTGAATCACCGAACTACCCACACCATGCCGCAACGCTCCCCATCCGCTTCCGAAATTGTTTTTGAAGACGAATTTACCGTCGGAGTTAAAAAAATCTTTGAAGAAATGATTGTCTTCAACCGCATGCTGGGTCTAAAGATCACCTCCATCACGGCAACCCAGGTCAAGGCGCGCATTGACATGCGCAATGAGTTGGTGGGCCACTATGCCTACAACCGTATCCATGGCGGTGTCATCAGCGCCAGCCTGGATGCTTTGGGTGGTCTGGCGGTGATGGCGGCCATTGGCGCACGCCATATGGACGAGTCGGTGCTGCAACGGCTACAGCGCTTTGCCAAGCTGGGCACCATCGACCTGCGTGTGGACTACCTGCGCCCTGGCATTGGTGAGTGGTTTGAGTTGCGTGCCGAGGTCATGCGCCTGGGCTCGCGTGTGGCGTCCACCCGGATGGAATTCTTGGGTGCCGACGGGAAATTGCTCTCAACCGGATCGGCGGCATACATCGTGTCCTGAAACGCACTGGAGTGTTTCGGCCGTTCGCGCCAGATGCATGGAGGCACGTTTACAATTTCTTACATAACATCGTTGGAATTCCTTAATGCGTAAATTTGTGAATAGCCTCATGTCCTGGCCTCTCTGGCAACCCTCCGCATGGTTGATGCGCCAGGTGATGTTCCCCATCAAAATGGTCATCATTGCGTTGGCCGTGTCGGTGTCATTGGTGGTTTTGCTGTGGATCATGGTGAGTGGCAAGTTGCAGGGCATTGAGTCGACCGGGCAGGAGCTTGCTGGCGTGCGTTACGCCAGCGCCATCTATCCTGCCATGGACATGGCAGGTGTCTGGCGTCAGCAGTCGCGCAACGCCGCGTTTGGCGAAGGAGGTGAACAATTGCCCCAAGCGCGCCAGGCGTTTGAAGTCGCGTTTAAGAACATTGAAGCTATCGACGCAAATGCTGGTAAATCTCTAAATGTTGGCCGCAGTTTTGCGGCCGTTCGCTCTGCCGTGCAGACGGCACAGGCTGTACAACCCGCGCCGGGTGCCAAGGCCGACCCCGAGGCGGTGTACCAAGGCATGATTGGTGTGTCACGTACCTTGGCGGACTTGCTTGATGCGGTCACTGATGGTTCGGGCTTGGCATTGGATCCCGATCTGGCCAGTTACCACTTGATGAGCGCCGTGTTGTTGCAGGCGCCAGATGTGATTCAGACCGCGGTAGAAATTCGTGGATTGGTCCGGACCGCCTTGAAAGCTGGACAAATCACCCCCGAAAATGCAGCGCGGCTGGATGGCTACTTGGCCACCTTGGAGCGAGATTCAGCACGGTCCAAGTCATCAATTGAAAAAGTGCAGAAGGCGGCACCTGCTTACGGTCAAAAACTGAACCGCAGTGCGGTCAGCGCGACCGAAGAGTTTGTTAAAGCCGTGCGTGTGAGCGTGCCAATAGGGGCAACCGAGATCAAAGGCGATCCGGCTGCGTTCGTGAACCTGGCCAATCAGACTCTGCAAAACCAGTTCAAACAGGTGCAAGACAACCTGCTGGTGCTGGATTCGATGCTGGTGGACCGTCAAAATGAGCTGCGCCGTGACCTGTGGCTTGCTTTGAGCATCACGGTGTTGAGCCAGTTGGTGGCTGCTTATTTCGGGATGGGATTTTTTATCGCCATGCTAAGTGGCTTCACGTTGCTGCGCAAACACCTGGTGACGATTTCCATGGGTGATTTGAGGAGCACCATCGAACTAGACGGCAACGACGAGGTGACTTCCATGCTCAAGGAGTTGAGCAACATGCAGATATCTTTGGGTGAAACGGTGCAGCATGTGCAAATGGCCAGCGATGAGGTGGTTTCGTCCAGTCTGGAAATTTCTCAGGGCATGAACGACTTGTCGTCACGTACCGAGTCGGCCGCCGCTGCCCTCGAGCAGTCTTCCGCCGCGTTGGAGCAAACCAATTCCACCGTGGCCATGACGGCCGAATCGGTCGAAAAAGCATCCAGAATTGCCAGCGGCAACGCCAATACCGCCAGTCAGGGGGGCGCAGTGATGCAGGATGTGGCCGATACCATGGACCGCATTCAGGCCTCGTCCCAAAAAATCAGCGACATCATTGGTGTGATCGATGGCATTGCTTTTCAGACCAACATTTTGGCCTTGAATGCGGCCGTAGAGGCCGCCCGCGCCGGGGAACAGGGTCGCGGTTTTGCCGTGGTCGCCACCGAGGTGCGTGCATTGGCAGGGCGCAGTGCGGCTGCAGCCAAAGAGATCAAGTTGCTGATCACCACCAGCACCGACGAAGTGGCCAAGGGCACTGAGATCGTGCGTCAGGCCAGCGAACACATGCATCAAATTGTGGAGAACGCGGATCAAGTCAATAGCCTGTTGAGTGAAGTGGCCAATGGGGCCAAAGAACAAAGTCTGGGCATTTCCCAGATCGGTGTGGCGGTGCAGGAACTTGACCACAACACCCAAGCCAATGCCTCGTTGGTGGAAGAGACAACCGCACTGGCCAACACACTGCGGGGTGCTGCAGTGCGCATGGCGGCGCAAGTGGACGAGTTTCGCGTGCCTGGGGTGCATGCATCGGCCTTGGTGGAAGGCATTGACGTAGACAGCATCATCGATGGTCACCGTCAGTGGAAGGTGACATTGCGCGAAGCCATTGACCAGGGCGACAAGGTGGATGTCGCTACCTTGTCTCGTGACGACTGTTGCGGCTTGGGTAAGTGGATTTATGCGGATGGTCAGCGCCTGCGTGAACGAGCCAGTTTCATGGCCTTGGTGAACAAACACGCACACTTTCACCAAGTCGCCGGGCAAATCGGCCAGATGATCAATGAGGGTCGCTTTGCACAGGCGGAGGATGCGTTGGCCCCCGACACCCCGTACACCGTGGCTACCAACGATGTGGTGGCGGTGCTGTCGGCTGCCAAGCGTCTTGGCTTTGTTTGAGTGTATAAATTAGCTGTAGCCCTCGTTTTTAAACGATTCGTAGCTACTTAAATAATAGCAGTTTAGTCGTTGGGCTTGGGAACTTCCCGTGGCTTGCCTTGGTCATCAATGGCCACATAGGTGAGTGAGGCCTCGGTCACTTTGGTGTATTTTCCCTGGTCGAGAAAGCGTTCGGCATAGACTTCGATCTTGACGGTGATCGATGTGCGGCCAATGCGCACCAGTTTGCCGTAAAAACTCAGAATGTCACCCACCCGTACCGGTTGCTTGAAGATGAATTCTTTGACGGCCACGGTGGCCATGCGCCCGCCAGCGTAGGGTGAGGCAATCACGGCACCTGCCAAGTCCACTTGCGCCATCACCCATCCGCCAAAAATGTCACCATTGGCATTGACGTCGCGTGGCATCGGAATCACCTTGAGTACCAGCTTCTCGTCGGTGGGTAAAGTCACCACATCGGCGGGTGTGGTGTGGGGGTTTGCAGACATGGGCACAATCCTTGGTTACAAAATGTTGAGGACAGAGCTGGTGCGCTTCGCGCCCTGCGGTCTGTCCCCCAAATATTCAAGATTGTCCCCTATGCGCCGTCATTCATCCGCTGTTGCCAGCGTACCCTCTCATTTGGAGGGCAATTCAAGCCCAAGCACGCCGCGCTCCGACTGGGACACGCTGCAGCGCCTGTTTCCCTATCTGTGGCAGTATAAATGGCGTGTGATGCTGGCGCTGGCCTTCATGATTGGTGCCAAAGTGGCCAACGTGGGTGTGCCGATCCTCCTCAAACAGCTGGTGGACACCATGAACCCCAAAGTTGGCATCACAGCGCAAGCGCTGCTGGTGGTGCCGCTGGGACTGCTGGTGGCCTATGGACTGCTGCGTCTGTCGACGACGCTGTTTGCCGAGCTGCGTGAATTGATCTTTGCCAAAGCCACCGAAGGGGCATCCCGCTCTATCAGCCTGCAGGTGTTTCGCCACCTTCACGCCCTGAGCCTGCGTTTTCACCTGGAGCGTCAAACCGGCGGCATGACGCGTGACATTGAACGCGGCACCCGCGCGGTGCATTCGCTCATCAGCTACTCGTTGTACAGCATCTTCCCCACCCTGATTGAAGTGACGCTGGTGCTGAGTGTGCTGGCGGTCAAGTTTGACATGTGGTTTGCCTGGATCACTATCGCCGCGTTGATCCTCTACATCACGTTCACGATCTTGGTGACCGAGTGGCGCACCCAATTCAGAAAGCAAATGAACGAATTGGACAGCACCGCCCACAGCCGTGCGATCGATTCGTTGCTGAATTACGAGACGGTCAAGTATTTCAACAACGAAGACTTTGAAGCCAAACGCTACGACGACAACCTGGAGCGCTACCGCAAGGCCGCGCTGAAAAGCCAGACCACCTTGAGCGTGCTCAACACCGGCCAGCAACTCATCATCGCGGCAGGGCTGGTGCTGATGTTGTGGCGTGCCACCCAAGGCGTGGTGGAAGGTCGCATGACGCTGGGCGACCTGGTGATGGTCAACGCGTTCATGATTCAGCTCTACATTCCCTTGGGTTTTTTGGGCGTGCTGTACCGCGAGATCAAGCAAGGCCTGACCGATCTTGAAAAAATGTTCACCTTGATTGAGCGCGAACGCGAGATTGCCGACCTGCCGGGTGCTCTGCCGCTGGTGCTGGTGGATGAAACCACTGACGTGCTCCACGCCACGGCAGGCCAAGCTAGTGTGGCATTCAAACACGTCAACTTTGCCTATGACCCGGACCGCCCGATCCTGCACGACATCAGTTTTGAAATTCCTGCGGGCAAGACGGTGGCGGTGGTGGGGCCGTCGGGCTCGGGTAAGTCCACGTTGGCGCGGTTGTTGTTCCGGTTCTATGACGTGCAAAGCGGACAGATTTTGATTGCCGGGCAAGACATCAAACAGGTCACCCAAGCCAGCGTACGTGCTTGTATTGGCATCGTGCCGCAAGACACCGTGCTGTTCAACGACACGGTGGAATACAACATCGCTTACGGCAAGCCCGGTGCTTCGCGTGAGCAAGTCGTTGAGGCCGCCAAGTCAGCGCACATTCACAACTTCATCAACGCCACGCCCAAGGGCTACGACACCATGGTGGGTGAACGTGGCTTGAAGTTGTCGGGCGGCGAAAAGCAGCGGGTGGCCATTGCCCGCACGCTGCTGAAAAATCCGCCGGTTCTGATTTTTGACGAAGCCACCAGCGCCCTGGACAGCGCCAACGAGCGCGCCATCCAGGCCGAGCTGCAAAGCGTGGCGCAAAACAAAACGACGCTGGTCATCGCCCACCGCCTGTCCACCGTGGTGGACGCGCATGAGATTCTGGTGATGGAAGCCGGGCACATTCTGGAGCGCGGCTCTCACGCTGAGTTGCTGGCCAAAAACGGTCGTTACGCGGCCATGTGGGCGCTGCAGCAAAGCTCGGAGTAATTATGGTATTTATGCCTGTAACCCCTGTTAAATAAGCGTAATACGCTATTGTATTTGTAGTTAGACACTGCGACGATGAGTCTGCAATGCCATATCAAGGCAGTCTCCATCGTCACAAAAACCCCTTCCAGGGTGCGCCATCTGGGCTCGAGCCCTATCGGGATGGGCGGTTTATATTACATTTTGTTTTCGCTTTGTCCGGTTGAAATTCTTCATCTACCAAAGGAAAACGATCATGCAAGTCAACCCTGTTGTCTGGTTTGAAATTTATGTACAAGACATGCCACGAGCCAAGGCGTTTTATGAGGCGGTGCTCGACATCAAGCTGGAAATAATGCCTGCGCCCACCGCCGAGATGGACATGGAGATGTGGGCATTTCCGGCTGATAAAGCCAGCGCGCAGACTTCTTATGGCGCCTGCGGGATGCTCGTCAAGATGGAAGGTTTTTCCAATGGCGGCGGTGGAACCGTGGTTTACTTTGGCTGCCAGGATTGCGCGGTAGAAGCTTCGCGGGTTGCAAAAAATGGCGGGAATGTGGTCAAAGAGAAATTCTCCATTGGTGAGCACGGATTCATTGCGTTGGCTCGTGATACAGAGGGGAACGTCATTGGATTTCATTCCATGTAGCGTGACCAAACCCAGGCAGTTGTAGACAGCGCCGCTTGCCCGGATTCATCCAAACGCCTGGCACACGCCACTGTCCCTGCAGCGCCGCGTGTCACCGTGCAGTACCGCCACTACACTCGGGTGGTTGTAAATTTCCGGTGCTTGTCGATGGATGTTTTTGTGGTTTTTGTGTTGCTGGCTGGTGTCTTGCACTTTTTCAAGTCGCGAGAACAGGCCGAGCGCGTCGCCTTGCTGGGCAGTTACTTAGGCAAGTTCCAGATTGAGAAATTGATGCTGGATGTGTTCGCTGGGTACGACCGTGCCCTGAATGAGACGGATACCGACCGTCAAGTGCAGGTGTGGCGTTATCTGGAGCCGCAGGAAAAGACCCTGGCCGAGCAATTTGGCCGATTTGTGCTGGAGTTCGCTGAAGTGTATGAAGCCCGCGCACGGGTGAGTCGCTTGCCCTTGGCGCTCCCATTTCTCTCTCTGGCGGTGCCGGCGGCCACTTTTGATTTACGTAAACTCATGGGCGTGCATGGTGACGGCATCGCGCGTGCGGTGGCCAATCCGAAGGGCTTTGAGCCGAAACGACGGGCTTTTGCCATCATGGCCGAGTTGATGTTGATGCAACACAGTTGCCATTGGTTTTGTCGCTCCAAATTGGTGGCTTCGGCGCGCTTGCTGGCACGCCATCAAACCGCCTATGCCCAAGTGCTGGATGCCGTGGCTCAGCCGACCCGGCGGGCCTATCTGGTGGTGGTCGGTCGGGGTACTGGTCAATGATAATTATTTTGACTCCAGCCCTTGTAAAATAAGCACAAATAGCTACAAATTAAATAGCGTATGCCTCACACATCTAAACCCCCTGTCTTTCGCCGTGCTGCACCCCCGGCGGTCAAAGCCCCCATTCCTGCTGGTCAGGCCAACACCGCGGCCTATGGCGCGGGAGGCACCTTGCGGCTGAACAAACGCATGGCCGAGTTGGGTCTGGCATCACGACGCGAGGCGGACGACTGGATTGGCAAGGGCTGGGTCAAGGTCAACGGCCAGGTCGCAGAAATGGGCATGCAAGTTGCGCCCGATGTGCACATTGAAATCGACAAGCAAGCGCAAGGCGCACAGGCCAAGCAAGTCACCGTGCTGATCAATAAACCGCTGGGCCTGGTGAGTGGCCAGGCGGAGGACGGCCACGAGCCAGCCATTACGCTGGTGCAGCCGCAAAACCGCTGGGCCGAGGACAACGCGCGTTTCTTCTTCCATCCTAGCCAGCTCAAAAGCCTGGTTCCAGCGGGCCGACTGGACATAGATTCCACCGGACTGCTGGTGCTGACCCAAGATGGCCGGGTGGCACGCCAGCTGATTGGTGAAGATTCGGTGATGGAAAAAGAGTATCTGGTGCGTGTGATTTACACCGGGGTGATCAACACCGCAGCTGCGACTTCAGCCGCAGCGACTTATGCGGCCGCGCCCGGGCGTTCACCCCAGTCTGCAAAGGCTGCGCAGCCTGGACAAGTCACCCAGCTGAGTCGCATTGACGACGATGACCCGGTCAGCCAGGATGTGCAGTCGGTGTTTCCAGCCGACAAACTGGCCCTGTTGCGCCACGGCCTGAGTCTGGACGGACAGGCATTGAAACACGCCAAAGTGGAATGGCAAAACCCTGAGCAACTGCGTTTTGTGCTCACCGAGGGCAAAAAGCGCCAGATTCGTCGCATGTGCGAGCAGGTAGGCTTGAAAGTGGTCGGCCTCAAGCGTGTGCGCGTAGGCCAGGTGATGCTTGGCAATCTGCCGGTCGGACAGTGGCGCTATTTGGCGCCGCACGAACGATTTTAAAGCTATCAGGCCAGGCTTAGACCTGTGCCACTACACGACATGGTTGCAAGCCCCCACAATGGCTTGCATGCAATCACCTAAAACTGCCAAGAAGTTTCGTCATCTGTCTGCCACGGACCTGCGGGCCATCACGCTGCTGGCGACGGATGCGACACACGCCGTGACCACCATTTCTGAGGGTGTCCACCAATCGGTTTGGCGCACTCTGGGTGCACCCAGTGGTGCAACCAAGGCAAAAGCCAGGGGAGTCACTGGCCTGGTGTACCAAGGCATTCACGGCGTGACCAAATTGGTAGGACAAGGTGTCGCAGCCGCGCTGGACCGGCTGGAGCCCTTGCTGCAGCGGCTTGAAGGGCAACCTGAAGAATCTTTTGAGCGTGCAGCCGTGGTGGCCGCCTTCAATGGGGTCATGGGCGACCGCTTGAAGGCCACGAACAACCCGCTGGCCACCGCCATGAACTTGCGGTTGGCCAACCAAACGCTGGACTGGACGACTGCGCCCAGCGCCTCACAAGTCACCGGCAAGGTGCTGATCGTGATTCATGGCCTGTGCATGAATGACTTGCAATGGACTGCCAAGCATGCGGGAGAACAGGTCAACCACGCCGACACCCTGGCGAATGTGCTTGGCTATACGCCGGTCTATGTGCGCTACAACACGGGTCTGCATGTGTCCGAAAATGGGCATCTTTTGGCCAAACACCTGCAAGACCTGGTGGCGCATTGGCCGGTCCCCGTGACCGAACTGAGCGTTTTGGCCCACAGCATGGGCGGCTTGGTCACGCGCAGTGCGGTGCAGATCGCGCAGATTGGCGGCTTGCAATGGCCTAACTGTTTGAAAAACATTGTCTTTTTGGGTACGCCGCATCATGGCGCACCGATGGAACGGGCCGGCAATGGGCTGGATGTGTTGCTGGGCAGCACCCCCTACAGCCGTCCGTTTGCCAAGTTGGGCCAGCTGCGCAGTGCCGGTATCACCGACCTGCGGTATGGTTTGGTGCTGGATTCAGACTGGCAAGGCCGAGGTCGGTTTCGTTGCAAGCCTGACCTCAGAACACCCGTTCCGCTGCCAGAAGGCGTGAACTGCTTTGCAGTGGCTGCGACCACCATCGCCAAACGTGGGCTGCTGGCGGACCGCTTGTTGGGTGATGGCCTGGTGCCGCTGCACAGTGCGCTGGGGCATCACGTGCAGGCCGCACGGCAGCTTCATTTTGTTGCCGAGCACCAGTACATTGCCTACCGCACCAACCACATGCAACTGCTCAGCAGCCCACAAGTGTCACAAAAGTTGTTGTCCTGGATGCAATAGACCGCCCGTTCAGACCGCCAGACGTTTTTCGAGCTCTGCTTTGACATCTGCCAGGGCCTGCGGCAGGTGGTAGGACAACTGTTCGAAATGGCTTTTATGCAGTTCCAGTTCTTCTGCCCATGCGGACTTGTCGATG
>CAIOAQ010000123.1 GCA_903856025.1 uncultured beta proteobacterium | reverse complement strand
GCCAACGCACAACCCAACATGGTGCCGCCGACACAAAAGCCCAGCGCGTTGATGGATTTGGCACCAGAGATTTCTTGCGTCACGGTGATGGCTTTGATGACGGCTTCTTCAACGTAGCGGTCCCAGGTGGCGGTTGCCAGTGACTCGTCGGGATTGCGCCAGCTCACCACAAAGGTGCGGTGACCTTGCGACGCAGCGTAACGAATCAGTGAATTTTCTGGCTGAAGGTCAAGAATATAGAACTTGTTGATGCACGGTGGAACCAACAGGAAGGGCTTTTCATACACCTTGTCGGTGAGCGGCTTGTATTCGATGAGTTGGAAGAAATCGTTCTCGAACACCACCGCGCCTTCGGTGGTGGCCACGTTTTTGCCCACCTCGAAGATGGTCTCGTCGGTCATGGACACATGGCCCTGCTTCATGTCATGCAGCAGGTTCTGGATGCCCTTGGCAATGCTCTCGCCTTGGGAGGCAATGGCCTTTTGCTGCGCCTCGGCATTCAGCGCCAAAAAATTGCTGGGCGCGGATGCCGCATTGATTTGCTCAACGGCAAAACGGATACGGGCACGGGTTTTGGAATCGGCATCGACCACTTCAGCCATTTGCGCCATGGTCTTGGCATTGAGCAAATAGCTCGCTGCCGCAAAGGTAGAACCAGGATTGGCCGACCACGCCGGGTCTGCAAAACGTCGGTCACCCAGGGTGACGCCGCCTTGCAGGCTGTTGTTCCACAGGTCAGTGGCTTCCTGCACATATTGCTGTTGCAGTGCCTGGAGTTTGTCGGGTGAAAATTTGATTTTGGGTGCCTGGGGCATGGCACCGGACAGGTTAGCCGCCGCGGAGCCTATGTCCATGTTCTGAAAAGACCCAAACACTTTGCTCAAATTCTCGGTCATGGTTTGCTGCATCTGCTGTGCCGATTGCAGCCATAGTGCCTGAGCGTCTTCCTTCATGTGTATCCCTTTTTCTGCTGGTCAACTGTTAAGTTCGCTAGTATGCAGGTTCTTGCCCTTCGAAAACCTGACATTTCCCATAACCCCTGAGATTCTCTGCGAGATTGCATGTACATCGTACCCATAGGCTGGCTTTATGTCGCACTCATGATGGCGGTGGCTGAAGCCACAAACACCACCGGCACGGTACTTGGCGCCATCATCACCTTTATTTTCTACGGCCTGCTGCCGGTTGGCCTGGTGGCCTACCTGATGGGAGCACCTTCACGCCGACGTGCCATCAAGGCCAGGGAGCGGGCTGAACTGATGCCCCCTACGGGCGACACGTCCGCAGCACCGGACCAAGAGAACCCGTAATCACCTGTCCATCCAGATCTCCACTGACAACCAATGTACTTTTAAGTAAAAAAATGCCGGTAGCTAAATATCAAATCAAAATCACCGCCCCAAGGGACGAGGTATAAATTCCAATACAACTCACACGCGTCGCGACTCGACGCCATTTGTGCAGTGCCCTTCGGACAATGTCGAAGTCACAAGCCAAATGGGCGATTGGAATATACGCACAATGACTGAAAAGCTTATCAGTTCATGATAAGCTTTGATATGCATTCACAACCTTCATCCGTCAACGGTTTGGAATATTTACTGGGCTTGGATGGCAACATTGAAGTTCAAAATGATGCAGGCTACTGGGTCAAGATGGAAG
>CAIOAQ010000122.1 GCA_903856025.1 uncultured beta proteobacterium | reverse complement strand
TTGCCCACCCCAGTGGGCCCCACCAGCATGACGTTGCTGGCATCCTCCATGAACGATAGTGTCATCAGTTCCTGGATGGCCTGGCGGTCACAGCGCTTGGGCCAGTCCCATTCAAAGTCAGCCAGAGGCTTGAACTTGCCAATGTGCGCCGAGCGCAACCGACGCTCCAGACTGCGCTGGTCCCGTTCTGTCTCTTCCCAGCCGAGCAATTCGGTGACCCAAGCCAGACGCGTCGAATCACATACCAGCTGCTCCCAATGGGCCAGCAGTCCGGACAGTCGCAAGGCGTGGGCGCGCGCCTGGAGTTGCGCTGTGTTGCCCAAATCTCTGCTTGGTATGGTGGTATTTGTCATTGTGTGTCCTCATCAGTTTCCTTGGGTTGGCCATCTCCGGCTTCGTCAATATGGGTGGCTGATGCCTGCAATGCGTCATAGGCTTCCAACCGGTGCGGCTTGACCGTCACATCCATGCGTTGCGCCCGCTCGGAGAGTTGGGGCACGACCAGCGGACTGTCCCGGCGCTCTTGGCGCGCGCGCTCAAGGGCTAGGCGCACCGCGTTGTGATGCGGAACATCTCGGTGCAGGGCTTCCGCCACCGCTTCTTGCATGGCCTGCGCGCCGTAGTGGTCCAGCATTTGACCCAGCACCCGCGTCATGGAAGCCAGGTGATGCCCTTTGGCGGCTGCGCGGGCCAAGAAGTCAGCCATGGCCGGTATGGCCTGGGTCAGTTGGCTGATTCCCCGGTGCTGGCGGGCACCGCGTTTGCGCTCTATCAGCTCGTCCACATGGGCCGTCATCTCGACTTGCACACCCTTGTCGTAGCTGCGAACATGGTCAGCTAGGACAGTGGCGCCATTGAGCACGCGCACCCGTTGTGCATTGGCCAGCACCGTCAGGGTGCGCCGCACATGGGTGTGTGGAATGGAATAGTCATTGAGGTCAAACCGGACGTAGGGTGTCTTGGAGACTCTCACCTCGACACGCGCATCCACCGGGTAGGCATCCATGGGCAGAGCCATCAGGCTGGGTGACTCGGCCTCAAAAGCCTGACGCTCAGTCAACTGCGACCCTTGCGGCCATGGCCGTTCAAACGCTGGTCCATCGGTCCAGGCTTTGGCTTGGGCGTTGAGGTCGGCTACATCCGTAAACACACGGGCAGCAAAGAAATTCTCTCGTATAAAACGTATGCTGCGCTCGACCCGGCCCTTCTCATTGCCGCGTGCCACCGCCACTGGGCGCGGCTCGAAACGGTAATGGGCAGCAAAGGCCAGGTAATCCGGGTTGAACCGAATGGCGTCCCCCAGTCGCTCCAACACGGCGCTCTTGAGGTTGTCGCTCAGAATGACTCTGGGAACCCCACCCCATGCCTCGAACGCCAGCACGTGGCCACGCAGGAAGTTGTCCATCTGGGCGTTAAGGCTGAAGTGCAGGAAGATGCGCCGCGAATACGACAGCACCATCACAAACGCCATTAAGGGTCGCTTGGCCTGTCCGACCACGACATGACCCATATGGGCCCAGTCAACTTGTGCCTGTTCGGCGGGAAGCGTACGAAGCCGCAAGTAGGCCTCAGCCACCGGCCGTGGCCGCAGTGGTGCCACCAGATGGCGGAAATGCGAGCCGCCCCCGCCATAACCACGCTCTTGAACCATGACATACAGACGACTGGCCGCCAGGGTCGGGAACTTGGCCAGCGTCTCCTTGATGAAGGGCAGAAACGGGTCAATCAATCGTGGCGGCTCGGAAGGTAGCGTGCGCAGCACGCTGGAGATGGCCAGGACGCGGCGCACGGTGTCGCGGTGAAGGCGTAATTGGCGTGCGATGGTGCCGACGCGCCAGTGCTCGGCCAGGTAAAGACGCAGTATCTGGGCGCGAAGTTCAGGGGTAACGACCATCACGCCACCACCGGTTGTGGAGAAGAAAGCCTTGACGCACCAACGCTGGACATGAGGACTGGCACCAGTGGCAATGCCAGACCGGTGCAACCAGGCTGATGGTGTTGACGGTGGCTGTGTTGTCGAGCGCAATGGACTCTGTGGCGGTAGGGCTGCATGACGATGGGGGCTGTGAATCTGGCGGGATTGCTGGGAGTGATTCGTTACCCGCAAGTACAGCATCGGCAGGGGTAGTCTGGGAACTGTGATGCGTCACTATCTTTGCTGCGGCAGCACGACGCTTGCGCCACTGATGCATGCGCTCTGCGTGTTTGTGGCGCCCGGCGCGACTTTGCTGATAGCGCTTGCCAGCCTCGCGCTGTCGATTTAAGCGGGTGATGTCTGCGCAATCTGAGGCGCAGTAGCGTTGGCCATGGTCACATTGGCGGCATACCAAAACTTGCGCCTGGCAGCGTGCGCACAGGAAAAGTCTGCCGGTCTGTTCGTGCAAGACACCTCCGGCAGCACCACAGTCATGGCCGGATTATGACACGCGCCCATGCAGGTGGCCCGCGGGCCACCTGCATGGAATCAGAGGCAGACCACCAAATCCGGAGGCAAAGAAATCAAACCGCGTTCAAAAGCCAGAAAACCGCGCTTCTCGACAGCCATTCACAAATGTCTTGGGATGATCTGCAAAATGGATATAAACACCATCGCCTGCTTTGCTCACCCGAATTGAGTCGGTGATGCACGTATAAAGGGCAAAAAATAGTAGCCCTAGTCCCTGTGCAGCACGCGCCAATGGCGACCCAGTCCTGAGTCCGCGCTCCGGATCATTGATAAGCTTTTCCAAAAAATTCACAAGTTCAGTCAAAAGAGATTTAACTTCC
>CAIOAQ010000121.1 GCA_903856025.1 uncultured beta proteobacterium | reverse complement strand
CCTTAGCACCCGACAACCAAGTGAGTGTTGAGGAGGCCCTACTTGAAGCCCAGGGTTTGTCCAATGGTATCAACATCAAGGCCGGACGCTTCCTGTCTTCTATCGGCTACTTGAATAGCCAGCATGCTCACGCTTGGGATTTTGTTGATGCGCCACTGGCCTATCAGGTACTGTTTGGCGGCCAGTACAAGCCTGATGGTATACAACTGCGTTGGCTAGCACCGACCGAACGCTACCTTGAAATTGGCTTCGAGGCTGGCAATGGCAGTGCCAGTCCTGGCAATGACCGCAACAAGAACGGCATCGGAGCCGCCTCCTTGTTTGCCCATGTCGGCGATGACATTGGAGATAACGCTAGTTGGCGTAGCGGAATATCCTACCTACACACCGCTGCCACTGACCGCAGCTACGCCGATATCGACCATACGGGTGCTGCGGTCAACAATACCTTTGATGGTCGCACCCAGGTCTGGCTGCTTGACGGCATCTACAAATGGGCACCCAATGGCAACGCTACTCATACCAACTTCAAACTGCAGGGCGAATATTTTCAGCGCAGGGAGGCGGGGGCGCTCGCTTACAACACCCTGAGGCAGTCTCCGGGTAGTGCCGTGCTGCCCTACGTGAGCGCACAATCCGGCTGGTATCTGCAGGGCGTCTATCAATTTTTGCCGGCTTGGAGAGTTGGCCTCCGCTACGATCAACTGCATGCCGGCACCCCAGGTCTTGGCCTGGGTGGCAGTGGCTTGACCGACAACGACTTCCAACGCTTGGCTGCCTACGACCCAACGCGCAGCAGCCTAATGTTTGACTACTCGCCCTCGGAATTTAGCCGTTTCCGCCTTCAGCTTGAGCAGGACAAATCTCGTCCCGAAACGACCGACAGGCAGATCTTTGTGCAATACATCATGAGCCTGGGCGCCCATGGCGCTCACGCCTTCTAGGAGTTTTCATGAGAAACGACTTCATTCCCTTGGTCAGCGTGCTGATTGCGCTGACCGCCGTACCCGCCAAGGCTGCTCTCAACGTACTGGCTTGTGAGCCAGAGTGGGCGTCCCTCGCTAACGAAATCGGGGGCGATAGGGTTAAAGCATCCAGCGCCACCACTGCGCTACAGGACCCGCATCGCATCGAAGCCAGGCCCAGCCTGATCGCCAGAACACGTAACGCGGATTTATTGATATGCACCGGACTGGAGCTCGAAGTCGGCTGGCTACCCGTGTTACTTCAGCAATCAGGAAATTCGAAGATCGCTCAGGGGCAGGCTGGCAATTTGGAGGTCGGCAATCTGGTCCAGCGACTGGACATTCCCACACGCGTCGATCGTAGCGAGGGAGATGTGCACGCTGAGGGAAACCCGCATATCCAACAGGACCCAAGAAACATCGCAGTGGTCGCCACGGCTCTGGCGAAGCGTTTGGGAGAGTTGGATCCGGCCAACGCAGTTTTCTACCAGACGCGGTACAAGGATTTTTCAGTGCGCTGGAATACTGCGATGCAGAAGTGGGATAAGCAGGCGGCTCCCCTAAAAGGCCTTGCCGTGATCGAACACCACAAGAACATGGAATATGTGATGCATTGGCTAGGGATGCGCCAGGCGGGTACCTTAGAGCCGAAACCGGGGGTCGATCCGAGTGCCGCCCACTTGTCTCAGCTCCTTAGTCAGCTTCAGCAGCAACCGGCCAAGATGATTCTGCGTGCAGCTTATCAGGACGGCCGCGCTTCACAATGGTTGTCAGAGCGTGCGCATATACCTGCTGTCGTTCTGCCATTCACAGTTGGCGGCAACGACAAAGCTACGGACTTATTCAGCTTGTTCGAAGACACCCTACAACGTCTGCTGGAGGCCGCCAAGTGAATTTCAGCACCATGGATTTGACGATAATAGGGCCTGCGTTCCTTGCCGGACTGTTGGTGCTGGTGACCCACATTCCGCTCGGCGCACAGGTGCTTAGGCGTGGCATCGTCTTCATTGATCTGGCTATTGCTCAAATTGCCGCGCTAGGCGTGATTGGCGCCGGATTGTTGGACCTTGACCCCCAAGGTTGGATGGTACAAGTCGCAGCAGGTCTGGCCGCCGTACTCGGGGCTTTGCTGCTGACCTGGACGGAGAGGCGTTGGCCAGAAGTGCAGGAAGCGCAGATCGGCGTGGTGTTCGTCTTGGCGGCAACTGGGGGGCTCTTGCTGCTCGCGCACAACCCACACGGTGGAGAGCATCTACGCGATCTTCTGTCCGGTCAAATCCTTTGGGTGCGCTACGAGCAACTGGCCATGCCAACTGTCGGTGCAATGGTCATCATTGCAGCCTTGCGCCTATTCAACGAGAGGATGGGGCGGCTCGGTTTCTATTTGATGTTTGCGCTAGCAGTGACTGCATCGGTACAACTGGTCGGCGTCTATCTCGTGTTCGCGAGCCTCATTATTCCGAGCCTAGGCGTGCGTAACTACATGAGATCAAGGCGCCTGCCGCTCGCCTACCTATCGGGTATAGGGGGCTACGCCATCGGCTTAGTGCTGTCATTGGCTTTCGACCTGCCGTCAGGCGCACTCATCGTGTGGTGTCTAGCACTGCTAGCAGTTGCCGTTTATGGGTTTGGCCCGAAAATGCTGACACACACAGGTTAGATTCTTTTAGGGTGGGCCAGCCGTGTTGTTGGTAATTTTGCGCTGCTAAGAGGCCCTATTGACGGAAGGACCACTTAACCGACGGCCGTTTAGTAGAGCCAGAACTCGAAACCTACTAGGCTAATCAACGACTCCGTATCGGCGGCGGCAAAGCGCCGGTCACCTGGCCACTTGCATGGTAAAGCGACAGGTCACTATCTCTATATAATTTAGGCCTAGAAACGCTGCATTAGATCAGCACTTGCCGGGAACGATTAATTTCCGCGCTGCCCATGGTGAATATTCGACAGATACGAAGGCGATACCTTTGCGTTTCCCTAAACGGTCGACATCAGATCACGCTCTACCCCATCTCTCACACCCTAAATACCGTCCAGATATTGACGGGTTAAGGGCAGTCGCTGTCCTTTTCGTTGTCTGTTTCCATTCGTTT
>CAIOAQ010000120.1 GCA_903856025.1 uncultured beta proteobacterium | reverse complement strand
CAGACACACTTCCAGGTCATAGGTATTGGCAGCGCCAAAGACCATGTCGCCGGTGCACAGGCTCATCACCCGGTAAGGCAAGCCCAGTTTTTGCAAAATGGCTTCGGCGTGACCCGTCATTTGCTCCAGCGCCTCGTAGCTGGTGTCAGGGTGGACGATTTGCACCATCTCGACCTTGTCAAACTGGTGCTGGCGAATCAGGCCACGGGTGTCGCGCCCGGCCGAACCGGCTTCTGACCGGAAGCATGGGGTGTGGCCAGTGAGCTTGATGGGCAAGTCGCTCTCGGGCAGCACCACGTCGCGCACAAAATTGGTCAGCGGCACTTCGGCGGTGGGAATCAAATACAGCGCGGTGTTGTCGGGCTGTGTTTCGCCCTCTTGTCCACCCTTTTTGGCAGCAAACAGGTCTTCTTCAAACTTGGGCAACTGGCCGGTGCCACGCAGCGTGTCACCGTTGACGATGTAGGGCGTGTAACACTCGGTGTAGCCGTGTTCCTGGGTCTGCACATCGAGCATGAACTGCGCCAGGACGCGGTGCAGGCGAGCCACCGGGCCTTTCATGACGGTGAAACGTGCGCCAGTGAGCTTGACACCCATCTCGAAGTCCAGCCCCAGCGGATTGCCCACATCCACATGGTCCTTGACCTCAAAATCGAAAGCCCTGGGCGAACCCCAGCTGCGCACCACGACGTTGGCGTGTTCATCCGCCCCCACCGGCACGCTCTCGTGCGGCAGGTTGGGCACGGCCAACAACAGGGTTTGCATGTCCAGCTGGATTTGGTCGAGCCGTTTGGCCGATGCGTCCAACTCGTCCTTGATGCCCGACACCTCCGCCATGGCGGCAGCGGCTTCATCATGCAGGCCTTTGCCCTTGAGCATGCCAATTTGCTTGCTGGCGGTGTTGCGCTGGGCTTGCAGCGCTTCGGTGCGCATCTGGATGGTTTTGCGCTCGGACTCCAGCGCGGTGAAAGCCTCCACATTCAAAAACGCTTGCGGGTTCTTGCGGGTCTCCAGGCGGGCCACCACTTGGGGCAGGTCTTTGCGCAGCAGGTTGATGTCTAACATGGTCAATACTTTAAGTAAAAATGGGCTCTAGCCCTCTAATCAATTGGGTAACAAGCTATCTATTTTATAGCCGTCAATCCGCCTCGGAATCGTTCAGACGCAGCCCCTTTGGCAAGGGAAACTTGACATGCTCAGGATCGCCCGCCATGCGCTGTACCGACACAGCACCCAGCGCTTTCAGGCGGTCAATCACCTGCGCCACCAACACTTCAGGGGCAGAAGCCCCGGCCGTCAAGCCCACCCGCTGACAGGAAGTCAACCACTGGGGCTGCAAATCATCGGCCGAATCGACCATGTAGCCGGGCGTGCCCAGCTTGCGTGCCAGTTCGGCCAGACGGTTGCTGTTGGAGCTGGTAGGGCTACCCACCACAATCACCAGGTCGACCTGCGGACTCATCAGCCTAACCGCATCCTGGCGATTTTGCGTGGCGTAACAAATGTCCTGGTGCTTGGGTTCACGCACCTTGGGAAAACGCGCCTTGATGGCCGCCGCAATGTCGGCGGCGTCGTCTACGCTGAGCGTGGTTTGCGTCACGACGGCCAACTTGTCGGTTTGCAGGGGTTGAATCCGGGCCACGTCGGCCACGTCTTCCACCAAGTGGATCCCGCCGTCGAGCTGGCCCATGGTGCCTTCCACCTCGGGGTGCCCCTTGTGGCCGATCATGATGAACTCAAACCCCTCTTTGGCCAACTTGGCCACTTCCACATGCACCTTGGTGACCAGTGGGCAGGTGGCATCAAAGATGCGAAAACCCCGTGCTTGGGCTTCCTGCTGCACGGCACGGCTCACACCGTGAGCAGAAAAAACCAATGTAGCCCCCGCAGGTACTTCATCTAGCGCTTCTATAAAGATAGCACCTTTAGTTTTCAGATCATTCACCACATAGGTGTTGTGAACAATTTCGTGGCGCACATAAATCGGTGCGCCAAATTTGGCCAGGGCCTTTTCAACGATTTCGATGGCACGGTCCACCCCGGCGCAAAAGCCGCGCGGTTCGGCTAAAAGCACATCCATGCCGGTCATAAAACGCCGATCACTTGCACTTCAAACGTCACTGGCTGGCCAGCCAGCGGGTGGTTGAAGTCAAACAGAACGGCTTCGCCCTTATCGTCACTGCGAAATTCCTTGATAACACCGGCAAATTCACCTTGGCCATCGGGCGTGACGAACTTGACCGCCTCGCCCACTTCATAACTTTCATTGGCACTGCCCAGGTCGGCAAGTTCCTTGCGGGCCATCCACTGCATCATGTCCGGGCTGCGCGGGCCAAAAGCCTCGCCAGCGGGCATCTCGATGGTGGTGCGTGTGCCCTCCGCCAGCCCCATCAGGCGGGCTTCGATCGCGGGGGACAAGGCACCAGTCCCCAAGGTCAGGGTGGCGGGTGCAAACTGGAAGGTGTTCACCACGTCGCCTGCTGGGCCGCTCAAACGGTAGTGCAAGGTGAGAAAGGAGCCAGCTTGAATGGTAGGAGAAGCGACGGTCATAAAAATCCTGTAGGTGCGGGGCGCATAAACTGTGGGCCGATTGTAAAAGCCCGCCCTATGCCCCTCAAAGACCTTCCCCCCGATGCCCGTCCACGTGAAAAACTGCTGGCCCGCGGCCCCGGTGCCCTGAGCGACGTGGAACTGCTGGCGCTGTTGCTGCGCACCGGCATCAAGGGCAAAGGCGTGTTGCAAATGGCGCAGGAGCTGTTGCAAATCAAACCCGCCGCCGACGGTGCCGCCGGTTTTGACGGCATTGCCGGGTTGCTCAACGCCACGGCCGACGACCTCAAGCGGGTCAAGGGTCTGGGCCCGGCCAAACGCGCCGAGCTGGTGGCGGTTCTGGAACTGGCCCGACGCGCCATGGCCCAGCGCCTGCAACAACGCACCGTGTTGGATTCCCCCGACGCCGTCAAGCATTACCTGCAACTGCACCTGGGCGCACGCAGCCACGAGGTGTTTGCGGTGTTGTTTCTGGACGCGCAAAACCGCCTGATCGCCATGGAAGAAATGTTCAAAGGCACCCTGACGCAAACCAGCGTCTACCCCCGAGAGGTGGTCAAACGCGCGCTGGACCTGCAAGCCAGCAGCCTGGTGCTGTCACACAACCACCCCAGCGGCACAGTGCAACCCAGCCGGGCCGACGAGATGCTGACCCAAGCCCTGAAAGCCGCCTTGGCGCTGATCGACGTGCGGGTGCTGGACCACGTGATCGTCGCCCCCGGCGAGGCGTTCAGCATGGCGGAACGGGGGCTGATGTGAAACCCGTCAAGATCAGTACCTTGGGCGAGCTCAAGGTCGTCAAAAAGGCCATTGCCGAACATGCCAAACAACGCGCCGAGCAACAGACTGCACAAGTCAAGGCGGTGAAACAGGCGGCCAGCGACAAGGATTTGTTTGTTAGAGCCGCTGGAGCAGTCCAGCCCATGCTAGACAAGCGCAAGGTGCTACACAAACCAGAGCAAAAAATGCCACTGGCGATGCAGTATCAAAAAGACGAAAAGGCGGTTCTAAAAGAAGCCATCAGCGACGAGTTTGATGTCTCCACACTGCTGGAGGTGGACGAGCATTTAAGTTTTCGCCGCCCCGGTATTGGCACCGATGTGACGCGCAAGCTGCGCCGTGGCGACTGGAGCATCCAGCGCCAGATTGACCTGCACGGCCTGCGCCGCGACGATGCGCGCGAAGCCCTGAGCCTCTTCATCCGTGAATCATTCCAGCAGGGCATTCGCTGTGTGCGCGTGGTGCATGGCAAGGGTCTGGGCTCGCCCGGCAAGGCCCCGGTGCTCAAAAGCCGTGTGCAAAGCTGGCTGGTGCAAAAGGAGGAGGTGCTGGCTTTTGTGCAGGCCAAACCGGCCGACGGTGGCGCTGGTGCTCTGGTGGTGCTGTTGATGGCCTCCAGGGCCTGATTCCGTTTCTAAATTGCCTCAAAAAGAACGGCTCTTGCCAGCGCGGCTATTCAGAATTTGGCACCTGTCGATGAAAACGTCCTCTCCGCAACACGCCAGAAAATCTCGCTAAGATGGGCCCCATGAAAGGCGCAAAACAGGGACGCGTGATGAATCTAATAAAGTTTATTCGGGTGTGTTCAGGTCTTGTTGCTGCAATTTTTGTCACTTGATCGTGAACAGCGTACGTGATATGTCGGCTGTGATCCAACGTTTGCTGGCGTCGCCTGTTTTTGAAGGCGATCTCAACAAGACGCGCCAGGCGAGTTTGATCAACATGATCGGCCTCACTTGCCTGGTGTTCATTTTGATTGTCATGGTCGGTGCCTTGCGTGATGCGACCGTTCCGGTCAGCACCATACTCATCGACCTTATCGCCATGGCGGTGATCCTGCAGTTTTTGCGCTGGCTGCGCAGTGGCAGGGTGAAACTGGCACGGGTCTGCATGGTCGTCTTCGGCCTTCTCTACATCATTGTCGCCACCGCCAGCATAGGCACCATTCGTACACCTACGGCCGCCATCTTTGTGTTTTGGGTGCTCATGACAGGCTTGCTCTTTGGTCGCAGCGGCATCCTTGTCGGCACCGCCACCGCCTCGCTGGCGGTGTTGGGATTGATCGTTGCAGAGAATGCCGGGTGGCTCCACCAAGCTTCTTACAAAGTTGGCCTGACGCAGTGGATTACCTTCACGGCCTTGTTTGGTTTCACCAGTGGTTTGACCAATCACATCGTCCAGGGCATAGAGAGCGCGCTCTCACTTGCCGAAAAAGAAATCGAGCAGCGCAGGAAGACTGAAGCGTCCCTGAAAGAAGGCGAGCAACGCTACCGCACCCTGGTGGATTGGATGCCGGAGCCCCTCGTCGTCCACCGCGGGGATCGCATACTTTTTGCAAATACTGCTGCGCTCAACATGTTGGGAGCAAACTCAGCGATCGATCTGGTGGGCAGTTCGATGTTGGATCGGATTCATCCCGAGTACCGTCAGATCGCGATGTCGCTGGCGAGGGATTTTGCAGATATTGGCCTGCAATCGCCAACGATGGCACAGAAGCTGCTCCGACTGGACGGAACCGTCATGGACGCTGAGGTGCAGAGTACGCAAATATTCTATGGCGAAGAATTGGCCTGTCTTACCTCAATGCACGACATCACCGAACGCAAGGCCATTGAGGTGAAGCTTGAAGTTGCACGCTTGAAATCAGAGAATGCGAGCCAAGCCAAGTCACGCTTTCTGGCATCTGCCAGCCACGACCTGCGTCAACCAGCGCATGCGCTGGGAATGTTTGTGGCTCGGCTGGCCGGATTGCCAAATGATGTCCCAACCCGGCATCTGGTGGACTGTATGGACGCATCCGTGCGCGCCATGCAGGACATGCTCGACGGACTCTTCGACATGTCGCGGTTGGACTCCGAGCCAACGCTGGTCAGCAAGATTGCGTTGCCAATCGAAGGAATATTCGGGCAGTTGCGCCACAGTCTCTCGGGCACAGCAAGTGACAAAGGGCTGCGGCTGCGGATTCGCCCCTCCAAGGCTTGGGTTGAAAGCAACCCTGATCTGCTGCACAGAATTCTGCTCAACCTGGTCAACAACGCCGTGCGGTACACGCCGCAAGGCAGCGTTTTGGTAGCCTGTCGTCCTACAAACGATGGCACTCAACTTCGTATCGAAGTGCGTGACAGTGGCATCGGAATCGATGCTCAACACCATGAGGAAATCTTCCAGGAATTTTTTCAGATCAACAATCAGCAGCGTGACCGAAGCAAGGGAATGGGTGTCGGATTGAGCATTGTGGACCGCGCATGCCGAATGCTGAAGCATCCACTTCTGATCCATTCAGCCTTGGGGCATGGGACACGGTTCACCCTGATCGTCCCCTTGGCAACGCCAAAGGCGGGCGGTACTTACGAAGGCGCCACCGGATTGACTCCAACTATTGACTTCAACGGCCTGCGGGCATTGCTGATCGAGGACGATGAACTTGGCAGAATGGGATTGGCGAGCTTGCTGGATTCTTGGGGCTGCACGGTCATGGTGGCCGAAGGGGCGCAAACGGCTTGCGACCTCTATGTGCCTGAGCGGGCACCTGACATCATCATCAGCGACTTCAGGTTAGGTGGCGGGGTCAACGGCATTGAGGCGGTGGACCGGTTGAGCGCGCTCGCCGGGCGGCGGATTGCGGCCTGTCTGATCAGTGGGGACACCGATGCAAATCTTATTCAACAAGCGAAAGCCGCGAGACTCACGCTTCTTCAAAAACCGGTTCGACCCGCCAAGCTGCGCAATCTCATGAGGCATTTGATTGAAAGGCAGCCGACGTCATGATCGCGGAGCATGATGAGCGCATTCAAGGCACACCAAACCCACTCAAAACAACAGGCCATCAGGTCAGCCAGGTCGTAGCAGGGAAGCTCCTAAAAAGTCAGGATTAATGGCATCGCGCCGCGTGCCGCAAGACACTGCGCAGCTTGGCCGGACGCACCGGTTTTTGCAGCAACACCAGCCCCGAGCGCTGCACTTGCTGGCGCAAGACCGCATCGGTGTCGCCGCTGATCAGGCACGCAGCCACCTCGCTGCCCAATGCCTGCCGCACCATGCGCACCGCCTCGATGCCGTCATGTTCACCACGTAAACGGTAATCTGACACCACAAAGTCGGGCCGCATGCCCCGGCGCACCAGATCCATCGCGCCCAGCGCCGTGTCCGCCGCGGTGACCTGGCAACCCCAGGACTGCAGCAGTCCCGACAGAGCCGTGCAGCCCAACACGTCGTCTTCAATCAAGCACACTTGCAACTGGTCAAATCCTGCCCCCTCGGCCAGGACTTCCAAAGCTTGTTCCGTCACTTCTGGCCGTGCAGGGGTTTGCGCTGGCGTGGTGGGCACCCACAAGGTAAAACGCGTGCCACACCCCAACGCGGAACGCATTTGCAAAGGGTGACCCAGCAACTGGCACGCCCGCGCCACCATGCTCAGCCCCAAGCCCAAACCCTTGCTACGGTCGCGCTCAGGGTTGCTGACCTGAAAGAATTCATCAAACACCTTGGTGTGGTGCTCCGGTGCAATGCCCACACCGCTGTCCCAAACCTCAATGCGCGCCTGCGCGGTGGCAGTGGCCGGTCGACAGGCCACCACCACCGTGCCTTGTTGTGTGTACTGCAGCGCATTGCTCACCAGGTTGAGTAACACACGGTGCAACAGCACGGGATCACTTTCCAACCACTGAGGTGACTGGCGAACGCACAAACGCAAGCCCCGGGCGTCGGCCATGGAAGCAAAGCTGCTGTGCAGTTGATCGAACAGTTGCTTGATCGGAAACGCTTGCCGGCGCAACTGCAAAGCGGGTGCATCCAGACGCGAATAGTCAAAAAATGCATCCAGCATTTCTTGCAGGGCACGCACCGACGCCTCCACACCCGTCACCAGTTCGCGGGTCGGTGCGTCATGGGGCAACTGGGTAAGCCGGGCGACAAACATCCCCAGGGCATGCGCAGGTTGACGCAAATCGTGGCTAGCCGCCGCCAAAAAGCGCGATTTGGCCAGATAAGCGGCCTCTGCTTGCGCCTTGCCCTCCCGCAACTGCACCTCGTACAAACTGCGCGCATGGTTAAAGGCAGCGGCAACCAGCACATAAAAGGCCAAGGACAGCAGAAAATGGACGCTTACCCCGAGCGAGAAATGGTAGACGCCCGGCAAGCCAGGGCTGATGCCCAACAGGTACACCACCGCGACACCCAGAAAGGCCAGACTGAAAGCCCAGCCCCCGCGCTCTCCCTTTAAAAAGAACGCCAGGAATGGCACGGTGTAGACCCAGAAAAGCCCCGTGCCCTGCACGCCGCCCGTCACAATCAATGCACCGAAAATCACCGCGGCAGAAAGCAGCAACAGGGTTTCTGCCACCGCCACGCGGCTGGGTTGGTGACTCATGACAACCGCTGGTGCCACCAACAGCAGCGCCGCAGCCAACTCTGTCAAGCCCAGCACCATCAAGCCCGGCGTGACGATGTTGTACACCGAGAACAGCAGGCCTACGGTCAGTCCGATCACGCTCGCAGCCCGCACATAACGCGAGCGTTCACCCAAACCGATCACAGCGCCCATTCTTCCCCCTGAATCATTGATGGCCATCGAGTCAAGCTCGATGTGCTCGGATGCTACCAAATCACGCCCTTTGTCAGGGCCTATTTGCGATTTGGCACGACCGGTGCTCTTGGGGTATCGACGTTGTCCACAAAAGGTTTGAAAATTACGGTGTTGATGCTGTGCCGGCCTGATTGCGCATCCAGTCCGCCGTCTGGAAGAAGGACAGCTTCAGCTTAGCTTGCAAGTCCTTCGGCACCCCCACTTCCTCCATGGCCTGCGCCATGCACGCCAACCACTGGTCGCGCTCCACCAACCCCACCTTGAACGGCATGTGCCGCATCTTCAAACGGGGATGGCCAAACCGTTCGGCGTAATGTTGAGGCCCGCCAAGCCAGCCGCACAAAAACCAGAACAGTTTTTGCCGGGCGTCCTCCAGCGATGGCGCATGTACTGCACGCAGTTGGGCGTAAGCCGGCTCCAGGCTCATCAGGTCATAAAAACGCTCTGTCAGCGCTTGCACACGCGCCTCACCTCCGATCCATTCAAACGGTGTCTCAAACGCCTGTTTTTCTTCGAT
>CAIOAQ010000119.1 GCA_903856025.1 uncultured beta proteobacterium | reverse complement strand
ACTGCGTTTGGACAAATAACCCATGGCACCGGCCTGCAAAGCACGCATCGCGTGGCTGATGTTCTCGTGCGCTGATAAGGCCAGAACGCTCAGTTGCCTGTCTTTTGCGATTAGACGTTTGATGGCCTCAATGCCACCTATGCCCGGCATGGCCAGGTCCATCACCACCACATCAGGGGCAGCTGCCTCACAAGCCTGACAAGCTGCTTCTCCACTGTTGGCTTCAGCCACTACGTCAATGTCGTGGCACGCCTGCAGGAGCAGCTTGAAGCCCATGCGAACCACCGCATGATCATCGACCAGCATGACTTTCAATTTTTGCATTTTTGTCCCTTTTGAGCAGCGGCAGTCTGACCTGAATGCGTACCCCGCTAGGCTGCTCTTGCGTCAAAGTAAAGCTGCCAGCCAGTGCATGTGCCCGCTCACGCATACCTGACAAACCGAAGTGACCATGGGTTTGAAACTGGCTCACTTGCCCACTTCCATTGTCGGCAAGTTCCAGCTGCAAACGGTCCACCGTGGTGGATATCTTGACATCGATGCATTTGGCTTGCCCATGGCGCAGGGCATTGGTCACCCCCTCTTGAATTATCCGGTAAATGGCCGTAGCCAATGCATCGTCCAGCTCGTCGAGTGGCTCGGCAAGACAGACGTTAAAGACCAACTCAGGGTGATGCAACTGGGACTCAGCCAACAAATCACGTAGCGCGTCACGTAGATCGAATTGGTCGAGTGCCAAAGGGCGCAATCTGGAAATCAGGCGGTGCATACCGTCATAAATCTGATCAGCACAGCTCATCACAAGTCGCGCTGAATGTTCGATGGCAGGGTCGGTGTCTGCGGCACGTCGGGCAATTGCCAAGCCCACGCTCTTGATGGCTGTCACCTGCTGTCCCAACTCATCATGCAGCTCGCGTGCAATGGCACCGCGCTCTTGTTCAATGCGGTTCTGAATGAGCTGCATGAGTTCGCGGTTTTCAGTCAACGCCAGGGTGGCAGCTTTGGCGAGGCGCTTTGCTTCCACGCTTTCTTGAACCGATTGCGCCATATGGTTAAAGGCGGCACCAATTTGCTCTCCTTCGCGCCCCGACAGGCCGCTTAATCGGGTGTTGTAGTCGCCAAGTGCCATATGACGCAAACCCTGAACGACTTGGTGTAAGGGCTTCAATATCTGCCCCATCAAGGCATAGACCAAGGCATTGCCAACCACAAAGCCAGTCAGCACGAACCACAGCATGGAGCCCAGGTCATCCCAACCATCGAGCACGGCGCGTGAGGCGTCTGCCTTGAGCACAATCCGCCCGGTGGGCAGACTAATTTCCCGGGGTTCCAGCGGCGGCGCCACAATGGCCGTGTACCAGCGCGGGGCCTCCCGCCCGGACTTGTAGACAGGCGGCGGCGAACTGTAAAGCAGCGCATTTTGATCATCGCGCAACTCGACCTCATTGGCCCGAATGCGCCCCACCTGCTTCAAAAGATCAGCCATTCCGGCCAAGCCGCTGCTGCCGTAAACCCATTGCATGCGCGACAGCAACTGGGTGGCCACCACGTTGGCTCCGACCACTTCTTCGTGCACACTGCGCCGGGTATTGTCAATTTGCAGTCCGATTAGAACGGACGCAAAGATGGCCAGCATGGCGGTGATGATCAGGTTGACTTGAAGTCGAAGGCTCATAGTAGGGCAGAAGTGTAGGACGTACCGTCGCCAACTTTACAGGCTAATGTGGGCCGCCGAGAGTTCGATGGTACAGGCCTAAGCTTGCGCCATACCGGTCTCAAACGGCTTGAGAGTGGCCGTCAATGACCCAATTCGAGCGTGGCTTGCCGACGGTATTTCTCCCACGGTAGATTACTGCTTAGTCATCGCCGCACCCCAGCGGGCCGAGAGCAAGCCGAACATGGCGCCTACAACGATAGACAGGGGCACCACGGCAAGTGAATTTTTTAGAGTCGCCGAGAGCAGCACGCCAAGATTGAGCACATCCGGGGTTTGCAGCAGATAGGCAAACGTTGAAGCAAAACCGAATACCGTGGCAGGAATGGTCGCCAGAGCTGACACATTGGCCGCCAACACCACGACAACGACGCCCGCACCGACCACCAGTGCCGCCCACAGTGGTAAACCCAGCGGGCCAGCCAGGGGAATACCCAAGATGATCACCGCGACAAGCCATGCCACCAGAGCGCCAAAGATGCCGCAAATAATCAATTTTTGCAGCGCAGGGACATCGGCCCCCAGTGCGAAGAAGGCGCCCCAGGCCACAAATGCAGCCCAAATGAGATAGATCCCGCTCAAGGGCCCAAGGGCAAGATAGGTTGCCAGACCGCCTAAAACCGAGATGCTTATAGCTAGGGCGTTCAAATTTTTCATCGATGTCTCCTGAAATTGTGATGTAGGTAAATTTGTCAAAAAAAAGGGGCGACAACCATCGTTAGTCCCAGTTTGAAGTCAGGGTAAACGAGCATGACTTTGCCATCGGCATCGTCAAAATGAAACAGATGTTCCAAGTTTTGGAACATCTTTTACCGTTAGCGTCGCTCCAATGGTTAGTCAGCAAGTTGTGTGCCGAATGTCGCTATTAACTTGCAGGGCATTGCAGGTATGTCTCCAGGCTCAGAAATTTTTTTTTGAAAATGGCAGGCATGTATTTTGCTTTTTTAGCCTGTCACTCAATTATTGTGACTTTTACAAACTACTACCGAGGAACTATTCGATGCGTAATACGATGAAGCATTCAATGCAAAAAAAATTAGTGGCTGTTGTTGCCCTGGCGCTGGTGTCTGGTGCGGCTTTGGCACAAAGCACGGTCACCATTTACGGCAATATTGACTCGGGTCTGCTGACGGGAAACAATGTGCAGACAACGAATACAACCCAACTGTACAACGGGGGTATTTCGCCCAGCATCTGGGGGTTTCGTGGCTCGGAAGATTTGGGCGGTGGCCTGAAGGCCAATTTCAATCTTGAATCACACTTTAGCGCCGATACCGGTGCCGGTGTTGGCGGTATGTTTCGTCGGCAGGCCAATGTCGGGTTGTCATCGGCCAGCATGGGTACCGTGACTTTGGGTGTGCAGTACAGCCCTGCCGTATTGGCGTTTGCCGCGACCGATCCGCGCGGCCTGCGTGAAAATTTCTCTGGCCTGTATCCTTGGGCTTATAACTCGGGCGCGCTCAATGCTGCTAACTCCACCAATAGTGATGTCGGTGTTTTCCTGCACAACGCCATCTCCTATAGCAACGCGCTGGGTCCCGTCAATCTGGCTGTTGGCTACAGTGTTGCTGAAAACAGTGCGACTGGCCCAACTGGAGGGGCCGTGCTGGCGTTGGGGGCCACTTATTCTGGCCCGCTGTCGGTCTCGGCTGCTTACCAAAAAGCAGACTATGCAAATTCATCCAACGAACTGAGCAGCATGTATTCATTGGGCGTTGGTTACGCCATGGGTGCACTGACTGGTAAGGTCAACTACTTGAAGGGCCGTGAAAAGGATGCGACAGGTGTTGATGCCACCGATGTCGGTATCTTGGGCTTGGGCCTGGACTGGAGGTTGGCCGAAAATAACACCGTGATGGTTGCTGCTTATGCAGGTGAGGATAAAAAATCTGTCGCTTCGAGCAAAACCACCTCGTTCATCTTGAGTGACGAATACGCCTTGTCCAAACGCACTACCCTGTATGGACAAGTTGCCTTTGTCAATGCGGACACAGCCGCTGGCTTGCGGACCTCCATTGTTGCTGGCGGCACACTCGCTGACAAAAACGCCACATTGTTTAACGTGGGTGTCAAACACTCGTTTTAAGCGAGGCGACTTGTCGCAGTGATTGCAATTAACTTGCTGGCGCAGCCAAACCGGGCCCGCCAGCATTTTTTTGCATTGTCATCAACCCTGTTCACCTATCCGTCTTGATCCACTGTGCTGGCGCGGGCGGCGCGTCAAAGTCTGACGCTACCAATTCCATCGAACGCATCAAAATCATGAAAATCATGAGGTCTAGATCAAGTTTTTTCTGATTCGCTTTGGTGTCGCCAGACCTAGACTTGGCACTTATTTTTGAGGATCAGTGCATGTCTAGTT
>CAIOAQ010000118.1 GCA_903856025.1 uncultured beta proteobacterium | reverse complement strand
TGCACCGCCAGTTGATGCCTTTTTGATTCACCCATTTGGTGACCTCGTGAAATCCGTTGAAACTGGCGCCCAGTCTAGCTTGCAGCCGGTTTGCGCTCTGTCAACTGCCGGAAATAGGATTATTGGCTTGTAAAAGCGCTTGTTTTCTCTGCTCTAACTGTTTGAAAGGCAGGCGCACGCTGACGATGAACATGGCCTGATAAATCAGCAAATAGCTGACCAGCTTGAACGAATGCCCCATCACGTGCTGAAAATCACTGACCATATGGTACTGGGTGAAGTAGGTTTCACCCATCGCGCCTACCGCTGCTGCGCTGAACATCAGTGGCAAAAAATCATCGTCAGATGCACGGGCCAGGCGGTAGTAGCGCCACGCGGCCAATGCCATCATTCCGAAAATGACCCATTCCAATTGGGTCTTAAATGGCGTTACGCCGACGCCCTCAATGAAGGTGTGAGGAAGATCCGCTTCATGGGCAACAATCAACCACGCCACGACCAAGTTGACCAACGTAAATATCCCCAGAGCACCATATCGGACAAGCACAGAGACGGGGGGCAACGTGGGACGAACGCTTGCCAGCAGCAAGCCGGCGGCAGCTACATACCGCGCGGCCAACCAGAAATCAATGGCTTTCTCAACTGAAGATGGCGTGATGAAATCGGGCATACCCTTGTAAGACAAAGCGTGAAAGGCATCCAGCCACGCCGCCCCGAAGAGTGACATGCCAATCACGATCAAGGTGCCAGAAGTCAATTTGGTTGGGGTATGCCAGACGGTTGAAAACACCAAAATTGCCACCGCAATAGTCACAAACTCCAGCACCGTATGCAAGGGCAGGAAGTGCTGCATGGGAATGCTCAGCTCGCTCATGGGGAGCGCCAGGCTGGCCAGTGTGAGCACAGCAAAAATGATGACCAGAAGGAGTTGTTTGCGCAGCAAACTGCCTTTAAAGGCAGTGATTGCCGGAATAGATTCGTTGGGTGTCATGCCTGCAGTCCATGTGAGCAATCCCAGTCCAGCGCACCGGTACGGCGAATATCGTTGAGCAAACTCAAGCCCAGGTCGTCGTGTGTGGTTGCAGGCACGTCCAGCTCATGCGGGCGGTTTTGCACAATGTCCAAAAACACGGCGGTCAGATGGGGGTCACGCCAGCCACGCTCTGCTTCAAGCTGCAGCACAGCTACCACTTCTTGTCGATTCATGGCTGGTTTGTAGGGGCGGGTATGCGACAAAGCATCAAAAATATCCACCATCTGGAAAACGCGTGCCAGCAGCGGAATTTCGTGTCCGCGCAAGCCTTTGGGGTAGCCTGTGCCGTCCCATCGTTCGTGGTGGCAGGCAATGATGGGCACCGTCATGCGCATGGTCTTGAGCCCGCCCACCAGCCCTGCACCAATGTCAACATGGCCACGCATGATGGCCCACTCCGCTTCAGTCAGCGGGCCTGGCTTGAGCAAAATCCTGTCTGGGATGCCCAGTTTGCCAATGTCGTGCAACACGCCACCGCGGCGCAGCGCCATCAATTCTTCGGGGCCAAGCCCCAGCGCTTTTCCCAACACCACGCCATTGTGCGACAGGCGTGTGCAATGGTCGCCAGTGGTGCCGTCTTTGGCCTCCACCATGCGCGCCAGTGCAAACAGCATGGACTCGGCGCTTTCAAGCTGATCGGTCAGGCGCTTGTGGCTCACTGCAGCATCAATCCGAGCAACCAGCTCCACCGGTTCATAGGGTTTGCGCACAAAGTCGGTTGCGCCAGCCGTCAGGCTCAGGGTCAGGTTGTCGAGATCACTGTCGCCACTGACCATCAAAATGGGCAACATATCCAGACCCAGCTCGCCCCGGATACGTCTGCACACCTCATCGCCGTCCATGCCGGGCATGCGCTTGTCGAGCAACACCACGTCAAAGCTGCGTTCGCTCAGCGTTTGCAGTGCCTGCTGCCCAGAACTGGCTTGACTGACGATGTATTTGCTGGAGTCGAGAATTTCGCGCTCCAGCGCACTGTGCATGGGATCGTCATCCACAATCAATACGTGGTACGGGTAGCCGTTAGGGTTGGGCTGTGTGCTTTGCGCAGGCATGAGTTAATTCCAGATTTACGCTGGCAATGGTTTGTCAAGTAGCCCCAGCAGTTGGAGCAGGCGGCTGGTGTCAAGTGGTTTGGGCAGGCAACATTCGGCACCAGCTGCAAGCAGCGCCGCCTCATTGTTCTGGTCAAGGTAGCCGCTCATGGCGATCACACGCACTTCTGCCAAACCAGGAATCTGCTTGATTTGCCGGCACACCTCAATGCCGTTGATGCCGGGCATCATCCAGTCAAGGAGCATCACGTCAGGGGAAAACGTGTGCACTTTGCGACCGGCTTCAAAACCGTCTGATGCGGTGTCGACCACCGTGTGGTGGACACCGTCGTCCAGCAGCTCCTTGATGAATCCGGCCACCGCCCGGTCATCATCCACGATCAATACGCGCAGTGGCCCCTTGTTGCCAGCAGGATTCCATTGGCGCGCAAAGCGTTCCACTTCTGCGCTGCGAAAGCGTCGATGCCCGCCAGGCGTAATTTCTGCCTGCAGCAAGCCTTTTTGTGCCCAGCCGCGCACGGTGATGGGCGACACCATCATCCATTGCGCCACTTCGTTTGGAGTTAGATACGTCTTGCGTTTGAGTTCGTCGCTCATGCTTTGAGTCCTATTTCAAAAATGTTCCCAGTCGTCCGTACCGGTCCTGGTGGCAGTCAACACCTTTACCTGTGGCGTTACGGTATTGCGCTCTATTTTCATACGAGAAATGTTGGTGGGGGGATTGGGGCTGCGCCGTTCAGTGGCTGCAAATGTTTTGTTGACCAAGGTTGGAGCCCGCTTAGCGGGTTGGTGAGTGCTTTGTCCAATAGCCGCATCGCCCGGGGTCAGCTTGAACACGGCTACTGTCCTCACCAGATCCTGTGCTTGAGACTTCATGCTGCTGGCCGCTGCCGCCATCTCTTCAACCAAAGCTGCATTTTGTTGCGTGACCTGATCCATTTGTGTCACTGCTTCACCCACCTGGCTCACGCCCTGGCTTTGTTCGGTGCTGGCTGCACTGATTTCTCCCATGATGTCGGTCACACGCTGGATGGCGGCGACCACCTCGCCCATGGTCACGCCCGCACGGTCTACAAGAGCTGAGCCTTGCTCCACTCGCTCCACACTGGCGCCAATAAGCGTTTTGATTTCTTTAGCGGCTTCAGCTGAGCGACCAGCCAATGACCGGACTTCGCTGGCCACCACCGCAAATCCGCGTCCTTGTTCGCCCGCACGGGCGGCTTCTACCGCTGCGTTCAAGGCCAGTATGTTGGTTTGGAAGGCAATGCCGTCGATGACGCTGATGATGTCAAAGATGCGTTTGGACGAGTCGTTGATGTGTTTCATGGTTTCTACCACCTGAGCCACCACTTCGCCGCCATGGACCGCTGTGTCACTGGCCATGACGGCCAGTTGATTCCCTTGGTGTGCGTTGTCAGCATTTTGTTTGACCGTGGAGCTGAGTTCCTCCATCGAGGCGGCCGTTTCTTCCAGTGCGCTTGCCTGTTGTTCGGTGCGTGACGACAGGTCGTGATTCCCCTGGGCAATTTGCGCGCTGGCGGTGGCTACCGCTTCAGAGCCCTGGCGCACGCTTGAAACCACCTTTGCCAAGCTGGCTTGCATCTCCGTCAGTGCAATTAAGACCTGTGAAATTTCGTCACGCCCTTCAACGTGGATGGGATGACTGAGATCTCCGTTGGCGACGGCGTTGGCTGCATCAAGCGCCTGGGTGAGGGACCGTGAGATACCTCGAATCAATGACAAACCAAAAAGGCAGGCAAACAGGACCCCCAACACGACAGAGCCAATGGAGACGATACGGCTGTTCTCGTAGCGAACCAAACCTTGGTCGTACTCGGTCTTGGCACCATCGAGTTGCAGCTTGATCAAGGCTTCAATTTCTTCGCCAACCGGTACGTAGAGCGGGCGAATTTTTTCCAACACAATGCTATGAGCTTTAGTCGTGTCATTGGCACGCAAGGCGGCCACCGCTGGAAGCAGGCCCTCATGGACGAATTTGAAACGGTCATCGGCCAACTGCTTCGCAAGCTTCGCTTCCGCTTCTCCTTGCGGGCTGGCCATGTAGGTATCCCAGATTTTGCTGATGGCTGCAATGTTCTTTTCCACTTCAGCCGTATTTTTTTCAATTTCTGTGGGATTCGGGTCCAGTAAGGTGTTGGCAATTGCAAGGCGATTGCGCAGGTTCATGCGGTTGATGTCTGCAATTTGTCCCATGGGCACCGTACTGTCCTTGTAGGATGATTGGAGCGCATCATTGGACTTGCTGATGCCATATAAACCCACGATGCCGATGCCAGTCAAAAGCAATGACATGAGCAAGATCAACAGACTTAAACGCGTGGAAATTTTGAGCTGGTTCATGGGAGTCCTTTTGATTTACAGCGGTTTTCGGGGTAGGTGCGGAATCAATGTACTGAGGGAGACAGCAAGCACATGTCCGAACTGGGTAAGAGTTTTTGGATGGCCAGCAAAATCAGCATGCGGGCGTTGTCGCCGTTTTGTCGTGAGAGCGAGCCCGTGATACACCACGTCATTTAGCCCGCCTTGATGCGCAATTCGACAATCGGCGTGATCAAGCTGGCTGACAACGCTGCTGACAAAAGGTCGAGCATTGAAGATGCGCGTGGGGCTGTCACACCTCCTGATTTCCTGCACATTCAGGATGCCAATGCCGTACGCTTCATTGTCCACGCGAAAGCTCAAATATTCATTGGACGTTTGCACAGGACGAGGGGCAACTGCAGTTTCAACGGTGGGGTTGTTGCTATGCATGGTGGTTGAATCGGGGTGATTTGGATTCGAAATAGGCACTTCCGGATGCAAGCATATCGCATCGAAAAAATCGTGTCAATCGATTTAATCGGTTTAACAGGTTAAATCGATTTAATCTATTAGGCCGGTTTAATTGCGATTCCCCGGTGGGATGTCCAACTGGGTCAAGTGCGGGATATCCACGGCGTACATCGCGTCCTGTTGGTAGGACACAATTTGGGCTATCGGCTGGATAACGTTGGCCTGTTCGGTGTCATTGTCAAGCTGAGTTATTTGGTTTTCACAATTGGCGATTCTTCAATCGCCAACTAGCCAGCTACGGCATTGAACACGAGTTTGACCGATACCACGAACAAACTGACCTGCACCAGCCGGTAAAACCAGACATCGGCTATGCGCCGTGTCAGATACGCGCCGCACACCGCGCCTACCAAAGCAAATGGAATCAGCACGGCGGCGCTGCGCAGGGTGTCGTGCGAATACGGTTGCAAATTTTGGTAGGGCAGGATTTTTGCGGCGTTGATCACCGCGAAAAACAGGGTGGCCGTGCCTGCAAACTTCGCTTTGGGCAGTTTTTGCGGCAGCATGTACACCTGAAACGGCGGCGCTCCGGCGTGTGAGATAAAGCTGGTAAACCCAGCCAGCGATCCCCAGAGCCAGCCTTTGGCCCTTTGCGGGGGCTGTGCTGGTGCAAGCGAGGGTTTTCGCAACCACATGTTCAGGCAAAACGCCACGCCGGTGGCGCCAATCAGGAACATGATGGCGCGGTCAGACACCATCGATGCGGTCAGCCACCCCACGAACACGCCAAAGATTCCGGCGGGCACGAGGATGCGCAGATTGGCCAAGCTGAAGTCACGCCGGTATAGCCAGATGCCCATGAGATCTGAAATGACGAAAATCGGCAGCAACAACACCGCCGCCTTGACCGGTGACATGACCATGGACAACAACGGCACACCCAGCATGCCCACCGCTGGCAGGCCCCCCTTGGAGAGCCCCACCAAAAAGGCCGCACCTGATGCCAGCCAGATATAAAGGTCTGAATTCACCCGCTACGCTCCTGAACTTGCTAGTTGACCCACCAGATCAATCCGCTCAAACTGAAAAAAGAGGCCACCGTGGTGACCAGCAGTGCGGTGGCACCCAGGTCTTCCTCGCCATAACTCTGCGCCAGGATAGGGTAAATGCTCATCGTTGGCATGGCGGCCAGCAGCATGGCGGCGGTGCGTAAAGACGGGTCCAGCGCAGGCAAGCCTGTCAGTGGTATCAGCAGAACCGCCAGCAACACCAGCATGGGATGCAGCACCAGTTTGGCCAACGCAATCGGCAGCACTTGTCGGCCCAGTCCCCGCAGTGGCAAGCCCACCAGCGTGCCGCCAATCGCAAACAAAGACAGCCCGGCGCTTGACACGGCCAACAGGTTGACGGTGCGCAAGACCGGATCGGGCAACTTCCAGCGCATCACCGACACCACAAGCCCGCCGGCCAGGGCCAGGATGACCGGGTTGACGGCCAGGCGTTTGAGCGACTGGCTAACTGCCACCGTCCAGTGTCCCGCCTCACCGCGGCTGCGCTCTGCCAGTGCCAGCAGCAGCGGGATCACCAGTATGTTTTCCACCAGGGTGTTGAGTGCCAGCGCCACCGCTGCCACCGGAGCCACGGCCAGCAACAAAATGGGGTAGCCCACAAAGCTGCTGTTGGAGCATGCCATGCCCATCACCGCGACCACGCTGTGGGTGGCACTTTTGCCGGTGCGCTTGCCCCATGCCAGACCCAGCCCAATCAGACACAGCGTGCCAAGCAGGTAGGCCAGCAGGTAGCTGGCGTTCAATATCTCGCCCACATCACGTTTGGTCAGCGCGGTGAACAACAGGGCAGGCAGGGCCAACTTGATCACAAACTGACCAAACACCCGCATATCTGCACGTTCGAACGGTCCGTTGCGGGTGCTCACATAGCCCAATGCAATGGCGGCAAAGATCGGGCCGGTAATGGCCAAAATGTCAAACACTCGGTGGGTTCCGTAGGGCCTTGATTTGAGTGTGTGCTAGCCTGGATGCGTGTTTGAGCAGGTCGTTTGAAAACCGTGCTTTGATTTCTTTGGCGGGCAGGCTGGCACGTACCGCGTCCAGATTGCTGCGCATGCGTTGGGTGTCGGCTTGCATACCGGCCACCAGCTGGGCCGAGGTGCTGGTGATGCTTTGACAGGCCGTGAGCAGGGCGGGCCACTGTGCCAGTTGCGCTTGCCAATGACCCGGCAGGCTCGTGCGCTCCTGGGACAAAGTGGCCAGCAGCATGGCGACTTGCTGGGGCACCCTGTGCGCATGGGCCAGGACGGTCATGCACATCACGGCCAGGGGTACGGTTTGCATGGCAGGCGCACCCGAAGCCAACGCGCCAGATGCAGGCGCGGGAATTAGCTCGCCAATTTCAAATTGCACCATGTGTGAGATGCATGCCGCTGTATGGCCCAGATTACCCGTCAAAAGGCCCAACGCGCACGCCAGTGCCACGACTTCATCATGGGCGGTGTTGCCGGCAAAGGCGGGTTCTTGAAGTTGCAAATCGGCGGCCATCAAGGCCATGACCTGCATGTGCTGGTCTTGCATGTCGGCTGTGGCGACCAGGTCATTGGCCAGACGCAGTGCCATCGCACTGGCAGAGGCCGCGCACATGCGCTGCCGGTCGCGTACCAGCGGTGCGGCCCATTGACTGCACAACAAACCAAAACTGGTGATGGATGCGGGCTGCATCGGGTTGCGCTCCAGCATCGGGTCATGGGCATGCTTTTCCGCCAGCGCCAAGAGCGATTGAAGTGTTGCAGCCAGATCAACTTCAATGCGTTTGAGCACATCGCGCATCACCAGCGCGAGGGCGGTGTCAACCAGGTCTTGCACGCTGCAGCCAAAATGGACAAAGTCGGCGGCTTGCGGATTAAAAAGTGCCACGGTCTCGCGCAGACTTTGGACAAGCGGTGTGGCCATACACCGGCTGCGCGCGCTCTCACGTACCAGCTTGGGGCAGTCAAACAACTCAACCTTGCACGTGCCAATGATCGACAACGCTGCCGCCTGCGGTATCAGCCCCGCGCTGGCCTGGGCACGTGCCAATGCGGCTTCAAAACGCAGCATGGCTTCGATCACGGCTTGGTCGCTTAGGGTGTCGATGACCTCCGGTGTGGCAAAAAAACGCTCAAAAAAACTGCTCATAAGCCTATGGAGATGCCCTTGCTGCGCGGTGCAGGCGAATCTGATTGGGTAAAGGGACCGAGCGCTGCAGCACATCACGCCCCAGCCAGAGGGCGGAGGCTTTGGCTCGCTGCGCCACGGATTCTGGGGGCATGACCGCGCAGTCGTCGTTGTAGACCGACAGGCTGTAGTCACCCCGATAGCCCAGTGTGTGCAAGGTACTCACCATTTCAGCCAGCGCATCGCTGTGGTCACCATCCCCGGGGAACACGCGCCAGGCCGAAGTGGGACCGTTCAATGAGTCTGCCAGCCGCACCAGAAACAGCTTTTCGGGGTCGAGCATGTCCAGGTCTTCGATGCGCTCGGCTTGCGTGGTCGTGGAGGCGAGCAGGTCATAGCTGTCCAGGCACAGTCCCAGATTGGACATGTCTGTCTCACACACCACGTCCCACGCCTGTAGGTAGTCTTTGACAAGTGAGCCACCCAGCCAGCCTTGATAGGCCACCTTGATGCCCATGGGAATGGCTAGCATGGCCAGTTGGCGCAGGTCGCGCACCAGCGCAGCGGTGTTGCTTGAACGAGGAGTCAATGTGGACGATGGCAGTATCAGCACACGGCATTGCACTGACTTGCACAAGCTCAGCATGGCTTTGGCCACATCCAGCTTGTACGCATGCAGCGGGCCGGTGGCGCCTTCAAAATCAACCGTGGTTTGAAACCCGGACACCCGCAGCCCACTGGCCAGCACAGCGGCAATGGCGGCGGGGACACCGTCTGGATGTTGGACCAGATCTTGTGCACACAAGGTGATCTGTGCAAATCCGGCGGCGCAAACTGCGTCGAGCTTGCTTTGCAAGGCACCCGCCAAAGAGACGCTTTCGACGGCGAAGTCGTTGATGTTGGCGCTGTTCATGGTTCAGCCGCGCTCGTCGTGAACGATCTCGAAACTGACGCCACCCAGCCAGGTCTTGCTCAGTGCCCCGCGAGCGCTGGTTTGCACGCTTTGGCTGGCGACAAATTCCACGCCGCGCTGGCTCAGTTCGGCCACGGTGGCCAACACGTCGGCAGACCCCAGACCGATGCGGTGCAGCCCTTCGTCGTCTTCCACGTCCAGCACACCGGCTTCGGGTTCGATCAATTGGATGTAGAACCGTGACGCTGGCGGGCACGGGCTGCGCAGGATGTGGCCTTTGGGCAAGATGCCAAAACGCTGTTCGACGGGCAATTGCGAAAATCCCAGCAGCTCGCGGTAAAACTCGGTCCAGTCTTCGGTGCGTTCATTGCCAATGTATTGCACCACGCCAAAAAAATGAAGTCCGGCGCTGGCCGGTGGGTGCTGGTCGACGCCCGGGATAGGCGTGAAATCGACGTCGTAAATCGAAAACTGCTTGTGCCGGTCAACAAAATAAATGCGGCTGGTGCCCACCCCGTGGATGGCCGGAATATTGAGTTCCATCACCTCAACTTGGGTCGGCACACCCCATGCGCCCAGGTCCAGCGCGCGACGGTAGGCGGTGGCCGCGTCACGCACGCGCAAGGCGATGGCCGAAATCAAAGGCTTGTCACTCAGGGGCGCGCCTTTGGCGTGGGCATTGACAATGATGTTGATGCCGCCCTGACGGTACAGCAACACCTCACGCGAGCGGTGTCGTGCCACCGGCTTGAACCCCATGGTTTCCAGCACTTGCCCCAGGGCCTGGGGTTTGGCCGTGGCGTATTCAATGAACTCGATGCCGTCCAGCCCCAGCGGGTTGTCGCCCTCGACAATTTGTTCGCGGCCGGTGCTGGGGGTGAACTGGTTGACTGCCGTCATGTTGAAGTTCCTCAGAGGTGAATCATGGCCATTATGCCGAGGCCAAGGTGCTGGATTCAGTTGCGCCATGCGCGCCACCCAGGAACAGACGTTCGATGTGGGGATCGGAGAGCAATTCGGATGCTGGTTTTTGCAGCACCAGCCGCCCGGACTCCAGCGCAATCGCTTCGTCGGAAATCTTCAGCGCACTTTTGACGTTCTGCTCCACCATCAGCACCGTGGTGCCCTGGTCGGCCAGTTGGCGCAACAGTTTGAACACGTCAGCCACCACCATGGGCGACAGGCCGATAGACGGCTCGTCAATCAGGATGACCTTGGGGCGCAGCAGCAGTGTACGGCCAATTTCCAGCTGCTTTTGCTCGCCACCCGACAGGGCCGAGGCCATGGAGTTGATGCGGTCCTGGACGCGCGGAAAGAACGCCAGCACCTCGGGGATGCGCTCGTGGGTGGTTTTCATGCCCAGTGTGATGCCGCCCAGCTCCAGATTTTCAAACACGGTGAGCTGGCCAAACAGGTTGCGCCCTTGCGGCACAAAGGCAATGCCGTGCGCCAGCAGTTCTTTCTGGCTGGCACCGTTGATGCGCTGGCCGTCCAGCGTGATCGTGCCCTGGCGCGGTTTGAGCAAACCAAACAGCGTTTTCAGTACCGTCGATTTGCCCGCGCCATTGGGCCCTAGCAGCAGGGTGATGGTGCCGCGCTTGGCCTTGAACGACAGGTTGTTGAGGATCATGAAATCCTTGTAACCCGCCACCACGTCGTTGAATTCAATGCAGGTGTCTTGTGCCATGTTCAATTCCCCAGGTAGGCATCCAGCACCTGTTTGTTCGCCCGAATCTCGGCCGGCGTGCCAATCGCCATCACCTGGCCTTCCACCATCACCATGATGCGGTGGCACAGGTCCATGACAAAGTCCATGTTGTGCTCGATCACCACAAACGAGCTGTGTTGACCGATCTTCGGATTGCGGTTGAGTTCTTTCAGCAGCGTGCTGATGCCGCCGACCAGGCTCGGGTTGACCCCAGCGCAGGGTTCGTCCAGCAGCACCAGGGCGGGCTCGCTCATGAAGGCCATGGCAATGTCCACCAGTTTTTGCTGGCCGTAGCTCAATTCGCCGGCCTTTTTGTGCGCCACATGGCGAATGCGGAACTGGTCAATCAGCGCGTCGGCGCGGGCGCCCAGGCCCGAATCGCCCGGTGCAAACATGCGACTGAACATGGAACCCTGGTGTTCCTGTGCGGCCACGATCAGGTTGTCGCGCACCGTCATCTTGCCAAACACCTGCAGCGTCTGGAAGGTGCGGCCCACGCCACGCTGGTTGAGTTGCAGCGGGCCGCAGTGCGTCACGTCTTCGCCGTTGAGTTCGATCTTGCCCGCATCAGGCGTGATCTGGCCCAGCATCGAGTTGAACAGCGTGGTCTTGCCTGAACCGTTGGGGCCAATCACGCCAAAGATTTCGCCCGGCATCACCTGAAAAGACACCCCGCTCACTGCCAGAATGGCACCGTAAGTTTTTTTTAGCCCGGTCACTCGCAGGATGGGCTGCCCCGCCGTACCGGTATCCTGCAGCGCGTGGTTCATAGCGGCGCTCCAGATTTTGTAGCTGCTTGCGCAGATGCCGCGCGGGCTAGAGAGTCTTTTTTTGCTTGACTCTTGGCACGAAGACGGTCCGGCAGGCTCAGCAACCCGTCGGGCAGCCAGATCATCAGCAACACCACCGCACTGCCAAATACAAATAGATACCAGGCTTGGGCAAAACGCAGCCATTCAGGCAGCAACACCCCCACCGCCGCACCCAGCACCGGGCCCAGAAAGTAGCCCGGGCCACCCACCACCACCATCAGGTACATCATGATCGATGCCCCCACGGTGAATGGTGCCGGTTCGATGAACTGCACCAGCGACGCAAACAGCGCCCCGGCCACACCGGCGTACACCGCGCCGATGGCAAAACTCAGCAGCGTGTAGCTGCGGATGTCCACCCCCAGGCTTTCAGCGCGGATCGGGTTGTCGCGCAGCGCCGTGAACGCCTTGCCCCACGGGCTGCGCAGCAGTCCCCACAGCGCCAACGCCATCAGCACGGTCACCCCCAGCGTGAAGTAGTAATAGGCCAGGTTGCCGTCAAGCGACAGGCCCAGCAGCTCGGGGCGGGCAATGTTGTTGATGCCAAAGGTGCCGCCGGTGAGCCCTTCCTCATTGCGCATCACCAGCCACACGGCGGTGTTGAAGCCCAGCGTGGCAAACGCCAGGTAAATGGTTTGCACCCGCAGCGCCGGAAACCCCAGCGCAATGCCGATGAAGAAACACAGGGCCGCCGCCAGCGGCAGGCCCAGCCAGAAGCTCAGGCCGGCTTTCATCACAATCGCCACCGTGTAGGCACCGATGCCAAAAAACGCAGCGTGTCCCAGCGACTTCTGCCCGGCATAACCCAGCGTCAGATTCAGGCCCATGGTGGCGATGATGAAGATCAGCCAGTAGGTCAGCAGGTAGATCCCGTAATTTTTAAGAAACTGCGGCGCAACCAGCATCAGCAGGGCGCAGACAGCTATTGAAAGGTGAGTGAATGTTTTCATGTTGGTGTCTTCGGGGTGAGCTTGTCGCTCAGACCTTGCGCTCCTCTTTTTTGCCCAGCAGCCCTTGTGGCTTGAACAAAATCACCACCATGAAGATCACCAGCGCCACCGCGTCCTTGTAGGCCGGTGAGATGTAGGCAGCCGCCAAGTTCTCGCACACGCCGACCAGCAAGCCACCCAGCAGCGCACCGCGTGAGTTGTTGAAGCCGCCAATGATGGCGGCGAAAAACGCCTTGTTGCCCAGCGACTCGCCCATGTCGAACTTGGCCAGGTAGGTGGGTGTGATCAGCAGCGCCGCCGCCACGGCCAGCACCGCGTTGATGGCAAAGGCATAAAAAATCATGCGCGGCACGTTGATGCCCAGCACCGAGGCGCTTTCGGTGTTTTGCGCCACCGCCTGCATGGCCCGGCCCGTGACCGTTTTGGTCATGAAGGCCTGGGTGGCGAAGACCAGCGCCAGCGCCAGCACAAAGGTGCCCACGTCAGACAGCGTGACGGTGACCCCGGCGAGGTTGTACAGCTTGTCGGCAAACAGGCTGGGGAAAGGCTGCGCCTCGGCGCTGTAACCGGCGCGCACGCCGTTGCGTAGGGCAATCGACAGGCCAATGGTGGCCACCACGATCGGCATCATGCCGAACTTGAACAGCGGGTCGACCACGCCGCGCTTGAACAGCCAGCCCAGCACCACCACCGCCAGCACCACCGACAAGGCAAAGCTGGCCCCCAGCGGCAAGCCAAACGACAGGAAGCCCAGCATCATGAAAGCGGGCAGCATGACGAACTCGCCCTGGGCAAAGTTGATGGTGCCGCTGGCTTGCCAGAGCAAGGTGAAGCCCAGCGCCGCCAGTCCGTAAATGGAACCGGTGGCCAGACCACTGAAGAAAAGCTGCAAAAAATCGGTCATGATCTGGCCCGGTTGCTGCTTGCTTACTTGGTGCCCAAAGCAGGTACGGTACCCGTCACGACTTGCTTGCCGCCTTTGACTTCCACCAGGAAGCTTTCACGGTCCAGGTCACCGTTTTTGTCGAAACTCACGTCCATCAACACGCCAGGCACCTGGGCCGCAGACACTTTGAGGCTGTGCATGGCAATAGCCACCGCCTTGCGGTCGAACTTGCCGACTTTTTCAATGGCTGTTTTCAGGATGTACATGCCTGAGTAGCCTTTCATGCCGTTGTGGTCGGAGATGTACTTGTATTCCTTCTCAAACTTGGCACGGAAGGCCAGGATGTTGGGCAAGGGCGCATCCACCGTCATGCCGACGTGCGCCACCGCACCGTTGGCGGCATCCCCGGCGAGTTCAATGATTGTCTGGTTGGTCAAGGTGGTTTCCCCGACGATCGGCTTGTTCCAACCCTGTTTGCGCAGCTCACGCAGCATGCGGGCGGATTCTTCTTCGTGGATATAAGCAAAAATGCCATCAGCATTGCTTTGCTTGGCCTTCAGCACCGCAGCCGAGAAATCCACCTGGCCACTGTCTGACGATATTTCGGTGACGATCTTGGTGTTGGAAGGCCCAAGCGCCTTTTTGATCATGTCCAGCCCGCCTTTGCCAAAGTCGTCGTTCACGTAAATCACCGCCACCGTTTTGAGCTTGAGTTGTTCGCTCATGTAACGCCCCACCTTGGGGAAGGCGGTCGCCTGGGTGAAACTGGTGCGAAAGATGTAGGGGTTGCCTTGCTGGGTAATGCTGGTGGCCTCACCCCCGGTGAAGTTGGGAATTTCAGCCTTGCGGCTCTCGGCCATGCTGACCATGATGGAGCCAGAAAACACCGGGCCAAAGATGGCAAACACGCCGTCATCAATGGCTTTTTGTGCCTGGCCTTTGGCGACACCCGGGTTGGTTTGGGTGTCGTAGGTGGTGGTCTCGATCTTTTTGCCAAGAATGCCGCCTGATGCGTTGATTTCTTTGACCGCCAACTCCACCCCGTTTTTGAAGGTGGTGCCCACTGACGCACCAGCACCAGAGAGCTCAACGATGTTGGCGATCTTGATGGTTTGTTGGCTAAATGAGGCGCTAGCACCCGTTAACAATGCGCAAGCAGCTATTAATTTAAGAGTGGATCGTTTCTGCATTTGAGTGTCTCCTCGTGGGTTTGAATAGTTAGATCGTTCGCTGTTAAAAGTCAGAAGGCCTGGCGTGTGTCGTCTGCCAGTTGCGCCGGATAAATCTGCCGCCGAATGGCCGTCGTGTCCTGGCGCAGGGCCGCAGCCATGTCGGTGAAGCCAAAAAAGTCCATGTACAGATGCGCTTGCTGGATCAGCATCTCAAACCCCGGCTCGGCATGCAGCCCGCGTGCACGTACCGCGCGCACCACGGGCGTGGGGTAGTTTTTCATCACGATGTCGACCACGGCCGCGTGGGGTTCAAGGCGGGACACGTCGCAAGGCAGCGGGTCGGTGGCGTTCAGCCCCAGTGGCGAGGCGTTGACCACCAGGTCAAAGCCGCTGGGGTCGTTGCTGGGGGCGGCGTGAACGCGCGCGGTAGCGCTGCCGGACAGACGTTGGGCCACTTCAAGTGCCTTGCCGGGTGTCGGGTCAAACAGGGCGACTTCAGCAGCGTGGCCGGTCGCGCGCGGCTGCACCAGCGAGGCCCCAATGGCCGCCGCCGCACCACCTGCGCCAACGATCAGCACCTTTTTACCGGCAAACGCGATGTTGAAATAGGCCAGCGAACTGACGAACCCTTCGCCATCAAACAGGCCGCCCTCCAGCGTGCCGTCGGCATGGCGCCGGATGGCGTTCACCGCACCGGCCAGGCGGGCCAGGTTGCTGCAGCTGTCGAGCGTGTCCATCACCGGTACCTTGTGCGGAATCGTGACCCACAGGCCCTTGATGTTTTTGGCCAGGAAAGCGGCTTTGACAAAGGCGTGTAAGTTTTGCGGGGCCACCCGCACCGGCACCAGCACGGCATCGTGTCCAAAGCGTGCAAACAGGGGGTTGAAGGTTTCGGGGGCCAGCACCTGCTCCACCGGGTCGCCCAAAATCAGATAGACATCGGTGCTGCCGCTGACAAGGGGCATGGATGCCGGGTAGGTGGCGGAATTGATGCGTTGATCGTTCATAATCGTGTTTCTGACGGAACTTTATCTATTTGAAAAATATTTTTATAACGAATCCATGGGTATTTGTCCGATAGATAAACTCATATGATCGATAAACGAATGCATCACGGGTAACTACTTAGAGGCATTGACAGTTGTCCAACCAAGGAAATCGCATGACCGACCCTGTGCCATCCCCCAAAGTTGCCCCCGGTGCCACGCTGGACAAGCGCGACTGGATCGCGGGTCTGGAAAAAGGTCTGTCGATCATTGAAGCCTTTGACGATGCCAACCCGCGCATGACTGCCAGCCAGGCCGGGGTGCGTTGCGGCATGACGCGCACCGCCGCCAGGCGCTATTTGCTGACGCTGAACTACCTGGGTTATGTGGCCACAGACGGAAAGATGTTCTGGCTGACGCCGCGGGTGCTGCGGCTGGGGCAGTCCTACCTGGAATCTGCCCGCCTGCCGCGCATCGTGCAGCCCTTTTTGCAGCGCGTCACCTCGGGCACGCAGGAGATCGCCTACGTCAGCGTGATGGACGGTGATGACGTGGTGTACATCGCCCGCAATGGATCTAACCGCAACATGAACACCGGCATTGTGTTGGGGTCGCGCGTTCAGGCACAGGTGACGGCCGCAGGGATGCTGATGCTGTCAATGCGAGAGTCCGAGTGGCTGGACAACTGGTTGGCCCACCACGAACTCAAGGCCTACACCACACACACCATCAACAACAAAGAACGCCTGCGCATCGAGTTGGCGCGCATCCGCCAGCGCGGCTGGGCGGTGTCTGAGCAACAACTTGAATTGACCTACCGCGGTGTCGCCGTGCCGCTGATAGACCGCCGGGGCGACCTGGTAGGCGCACTCAATGTCACCATGCCGATGGGCCACGAAAGCACCGAAGACGCCGTGCATCGCGTGTTGCCGGTGTTGCTCGAAACTGCGCGTGCCTTGCGCAATTTGATTTAGACGGTTGGTTATAAGATAATACCAGCGCTAGCCCCCGTAGATACTGCGTAATCCG
>CAIOAQ010000117.1 GCA_903856025.1 uncultured beta proteobacterium | reverse complement strand
GGTGGCCGGGCTTTTGGCTCCGACCACCACAGCCACTTGCGCTTGCGCGATCGTCAGCCCCAGAGAAAGGGCCATGAAAGCGATGGATTTGATGTAGTTTTTCATTTTGAGTCGTCCTCTCAAAATACGAAGTCAACGCCAACGCTCAACACGTTGATGTTGGTGTCTGTTGCAGATCTGGTGGCACCGGTAAACCAGCCTGTGGAATCCGCAGGGATGGACACGCGCGCAATTTCACCCTTGACCGCGTAGCCCTTGCCAGCATCCCAGCGTGCACCAAATGCCAGTGTCTTTTCCGTGTAGTTGTTCAACACGCCGCCGTTGACATTGGCAACCAGCACCGGGACAGTCCCTTGAACCAAAGCGGGGTAACCTACCGTGGAGGGTGCAGTAAAGGAGGTCAAAGAATCCGTATTGTTGCCAGACAGAGAAACATAGGGCGTTACTTTGCCAACCCGGTAACCCAGGGTGGTGTACCAACCGGATAAATCAGACACATACAAGCTATCGGACTTGCGTTTGGTCAACTCGGCGCTGCCCACCCAGTTGCCAGAGTCGTAAGCAATGCCAACGCCTGCGAACGATGCCTTTTTACCGTCAATGCCAATGTCATCGGCCAAGGTGGTCAGCGAGCCCAGTCCAGGGGCTAAACCACCAATTGAACGCAGGCCACCTTGCAGTGTGGCGAGGCCGCTCACACCCGCACCTTCGGCACCCAAGGTGGTCTGGATATAGCCAGCACGATAGGTGAATGCGCCATTTTCTGCCGTAAGGTTGAACCCTTTCATGTCCTTCAACAGAAAGGTCGTTGTGTCGTTGGTTTTTGTTGAGGCCTTGCCAACGTACAACTGTGCATTGAACGTCGTATTTCCCACACTGTGCTGGTACAGCACATCGGCTCCATCAAATGAACTGACTGGCACAGCACGATACACGTCCGGCGGCGTGCGCATGGACAGGTTGGTGTAGCCGACATTTCGATAGTCGCTGGTCATGAATACCGGAGCCCCGATGCGTCCGGCACGTACATCGAGGTTGCCGTTCACCTTGGCTTTCAGGAAGGCCCATTCCACAGCGGGGCCATATTCACCAACCGCATCCTGTTTGGCCAGTAACTGCAAGGTGCCAGAAAAGGTGTCGTTGAGCTTGGCGTTGACCTGACCACCAAGTTTGGAATCTGGCTCGGTGCTGGCTGATTTTGTTGCTCCATGTTTCTGGAAGTTCGTGACGTAGATTGCGTCATCCGTACTGGTCCGAACTGCGGCCAGCGTTCCAAAACCAGAGAACGAGAACATGGAGCCTGCGTCTTGCGCCATCGCCCCCCCGGAGAGGGCTAACAAGCCCAAGGTGATACTGGTTAACTGGACGCGCATGATGAAGCTCCTTTTGAGTAGTTGAATTGCCCACATTTAGCCCCTCAACCGATTGCAATTGGGTGAGTTGACCAACGATCCATTCACTATAGAACAGTTCGAATGTGGAAAATGCGACCTGATCTGGGTATTTACCCGCACAAAGGCCGATTTTGGACTGACTTCACTAATGAAGACAGCGAACGATCGGTTGGGTCAGTGGATACCGGATGCCTGTAGGGCTGCAATTCTGGCTTTGGTGATAATTTCACCTATCATTGGCCCTCTAGCCCCCGTATTAATTGCGCTAGCTGCTATTTCATTAGTAGCTACACCCAGGGCTACTGTCAGTGCGAGATGCAGCTGCGCCCGTTGGG
>CAIOAQ010000116.1 GCA_903856025.1 uncultured beta proteobacterium | reverse complement strand
TGGAAAATACTTAAGCCTTCTTTAAAGAGTCAATAGACCCTGCGGACACCAGAACCACTTGAACGGGCTTGCCCTTTGCAACAGCCTGTTCAACCTCTGCGTATTTTGCATTTGCGTCCTCAAGACGCTCGCGCCCGAATGGCGTTATGGTGACACTCTTGCTCTCGCCTTCCAATTCAAGTTCCACCACATAATAAGCGCCTCTGACAGTTCCTGGTGGTATAGCCTTTACGGCAGAGCTATAGCCAATGAGTAGGCCTTTCACGCCCAGACGAACTGACTCCTGTGCTGTTCGCATGAACGTCTCATCCTTGTTCAAATCCTCGTATCCGGGAACAAGCGCAGTCTTTTCCATATGCGCAAATGCCGAGGATACCAACGAAAAGAAATTTAGCCAGTCATTGGGACCCTCGCTAGATTTCAATGAATGCTCTAGAAATGTACCCGCTGTCTCGACCGCGGTCGCCCACGCATGTTGGAGCTTGGTTCGTAGTTGCAGCTCAATCTGAAGTCCGTCATATGGAGATTGGCTGGCCGATTTGTACTTATAGATCAAATGGATGCTTCTGTAGCCTGACTCTTTCGGCTCGCTCACGTAATCGTAAGCAGAGACAAGTTTGTGTGTAAACCTGGTTCCCAGATAGTTAGCGTGAAGTTTTTTCAACATCGGCAATGTTGAAACAACTGCTCTCAATCCACCAATATCTTGCATTCGCGCAAGATTCATCCCTGGAAAACGTTCTAACTTGCGAAGAATCGAAGGCATACGTTTCAATCGCTGAGCGACTAACGCGGTCCTGTCAATTTTCTTTAACTTGGTACGTAATGTCGCTTGAAACGTATTTATTGGATATCCATGACAAGCCCTCCAATTGGATAAGACCCTGTATGAGTCAATCCAAGTATCTGTGTCAAAGGTTGGAGAAATCAGGTTTTCTCCTGCTCTCTGAACATGTTTGCGGGAATAAATCGGGACGGGATATGTCATAAGTGCCTTCCTTGCATGTACGAGTCTATTCGACCAGCCACGCCATGTTGATCGAAACTTGCAGGAGGGTGCAGGTGCATGGAGCTGCGCCGTTGATAATTGATCCCCATGTCCCAAACCCGCGCCCCCAGATTATTTGAGCACCGGCAATTCGTGCGTTTCTGGCTGGCCAGACTCTCGGGTGTCAGCGCCAATCAAATGCTGATGGTGGCGGTGGCTTGGCACATGTATGACATCACGTCCAGTGCCTGGGACCTCGGTCTGGTTGGTCTTTTTCAGTTCATTCCTGCCCTTGTCCTGACGCTGCCAGCAGGGCATGCGGCCGACAGATTCCACCGTGCCCGCATCTTTGCTGTTTGCATGGGGATTCAAGCCATGGTGGCGGTGGTGTTGATCATGGCGACCCAGTTCCACTTCGCCTCACGCGAGTTGATTCTGGGTATTTCTGTACTGCTGGGTGTGGCTCGCGCCTTCCAAATGCCAGCACAGCAGGCGCTGACACCCCAACTGGTGCCGCAGGACATGCTGCAAAGGGCATTGGCCGTGAGTTCCAGTGGAATGCAGGTGGCCATCATTGGTGGCCCCGCGGTTGGCGGCCTGCTCTACACCACCGGTGCCACCACGGTCTATGCCACTTGCGCAATTTTGCTGCTGGTGGCGGGCGTGCTTGCGCTGATGGTGCGCTACCAACACCAAGAAGCACACCTGGCGGCTACTTGGAAAACTGTTTTGGCCGGATTTACCTTTGTCTGGCATCGCAAGGTCTTGTTGGGTGCGATTTCACTGGACCTGTTTGCCGTGTTGCTCGGCGGCGCGACGGCGCTGCTGCCGATTTACGCGCGTGACATCTTGCATACCGGTCCGATTGGACTTGGGGTATTGCGATCAGCCCCGGCGGTGGGTGCGCTGTTCATGTCACTCGCCATCATGCGCTGGCCGCTGACCCGACGGGTGGGTCACCGGTTGTTGGCAGCCGTTGCCGTGTTTGGCGTGGCCACCATCGTCTTTGGCCTGTCCAGCCATTTTGGACTGTCGCTGCTTGCGCTGGTGATCTCTGGCGCTGCTGACAGCATCAGCGTGGTGACACGATCAACCCTGGTTCAACTGGAAACACCCAATGACATGCGGGGCCGGGTGTCTGCCGTCAACTCGATGTTCATTGGCGCGTCCAACCAGCTGGGTGAATTCGAGTCGGGGGCCACGGCGGCCCTGTTTGGTGCGGTGGGATCTGTGGTTTTGGGAGGAGTCGGCACGGTGTTGATCGCAGCGACCTAGTTCAGGCTGTTTCCAGCGCTGGCCAAAAGGGACCAGATGGAGTCGGGGTCGATTCCGCACTGTTGAGCTCCGATCGGTGCAATGTGCTGTTGTCAACAGCTTCAATTTGACCACCCCGTGACAGCACCCTAGACTCTTGCAAATTGACGCACTGCAATCGCACAATGCTTCAGATCAATTGCGTAATCCATTCTGGCAGTTCTACCAATCCGATTTGCATAGCCGCAAAGGTCATTTCTGTTGTGTTTTTCACCCCGAGTTTGCGCATGAGGCTGGCTCGGTCCTTTTCAATCGTCTTGGGACTGAGGCAAAGCGCTTGTGCAGCTTCAGCATTGGATTTTCCTTCCGCGACCAGTTGAAGGATGCCCCGTTCACGGACAGAAAGCTTATCGACCTGTGGCAAATTACGGTTAGGTTTATCCGGGAAGAGAAAACGGTCAACCACATGATGAGAAATATCAGGTGTCAGGTATAACTTGCCACGAGCCGCGCTGCGTATCGCAACCAATAACTCATCCACACTGGTGTCCTTTAAAACAAATCCGTCAATGTTCAAACGCAAAGCAGCACGCACGTAATCTTCAGACTGCAGACTGGTGAGCAATACAACCTTTACCTGAGGGTGGCGGTGCTTGATCTGTTTGATCGCGTCAAGTCCGTTCCCACCGGGAGACTTGATATCAATTAAAACGAGGTCTGCCTGAATATGGTCAAGCGCTGAAGCGATTTCCTTGCCAGAACCTAAATCGCCTACCACCTGAAGATCTGAAACATAGGAGATGAGCGCAGCGATGCCCTTTCGAAAGAGCATGTTGTCGTCGACCAAAAGTATCCGAGTTTTCATCTAAGGCACCTTTGCGCTATTGAGTGTTCAATCCTGTAAACGAAATCGTCTGACGTTCGTATCCTACCGAAGTGTCCACTTTCCTGCAAAAAAACAAATAGTGCAAGCTGCCAACGCACGCGGAGACGAAGATGTTCAAACCAGTTCCGTCGGCCTCCCCATCCCATTGTGTCGCTCTTTTATGGAACAGTCCATTCGCTGTCAGCAACGATACTTTCCTTGTTGGCACCATTTCTAATTTGCTCGAAGTGAACCAAATAGCCACCCTTTGAACCGAACCGCTGCCCAGGTGCCAAACTCAACCGAGGGTAGTATCCGTTTACAAGTCGGTGCGAAAGCATGACCTCGAGCCGCTCAATTAGATAGTCAGGAACAAAGCTATCCAGCATTTCGGTCAATGTCTCCGCCAAGATACCGCAAGCAACATATGTGTCCGACTGGATTCGCTCATCCACGATGGGCAGATGTTTAATGTTTAACCAACTTCTCGGGAAATTCATCCTTACTTTGCGAAGTTCTGGCAAATCCACAGGGTAGGTTAATTTGGCCACGCTGCGCCATGCATCGGGCAATGGTGCATGCTCCATACCCGCCATAATTCCGGAGACAAAGACCATAGTGGACTTCGGAGCAATAGTCGCAAGGTACTGAAGGTCTGCAGGGCGCAGCCACAGCGCCAGGGCATCATCCGGTGATAGATTGCTCAGCGCCAAGGTCAACTCCTGCTGGTCAGTCGATTCTTGTCGCAACTGACGGTTTTCAACCGTGATGCCTGAAGCCCTCGCCAAAGCAGTCAAAGCGCTGCTGGCAGACTCTCCAACGTCACCTTGGCGGTACACCTGAACGAGACGTGCAATACGTGGGTGGACATTGGGACTAGCGGCCTGTCCAACGAGGCTATGCGCGATCAAATCCGCTTCAAGCAACACGCCACGCGAAAAATAAACTGGATAAAAATCATCTTCAGCGTCGACGGGTAAGTCAACGTTTGGCAGCAGACACGGCAGCTTTTCGGTTACGCAAAAGTGGTGTATCGGCGCCCACGTCCGCCCACCAAGTCCAGAAATCACCGCGAAGACGGGTTCAGCCGCAAGTTTTTCACGTAATTGCTGCTCCCACTGACCAGGCTCGCCACTAAGTTGCCAAACATGCAGTTGCCAGCGGCGCGATACCCGGTATTCAATTTCTCGGTTGGAATGCATGGAACGCGCCCCGCCGCGAATAAATGCATTTTTATCCGCAAAAAAATGATTCATTACGTCCAACATGGCTTGACGCTTGGTCGGGTCAACGTCTGGCGTGATGATGGTTGCAAAATGCAATGTGTCAGCACTGACCCCCGGGACCACCGATGCGCTGAGTCCTTTGAGATAGCCAATGAGCGATGACATGCTCGCGCCGTCCAGCGGGTATCGCGGCATGAGATAGCTCAGTGTTCTGCCATTGGGGTCAACCCCTTCCCTGATGGCACGAGCAAGGGTTTCTTCGGTGTAGGGTTCTCGGGTAGATCGATAGCCAGACACGTGCGGCAGGCTCATATCCTTCACGTTGGTTGAATGACTCCGAAACAGGTATTTTCCGATGATTGGAGGAACCACAACGCGCCCCTCGCTGGTACCCAATCCGCTGGGACGATGACAGTTCATGCAAGCTGCACGAACTCCTTCAACCCCGCCACTTTCGTCGCGATAGCCACGAAGCGGCACGGTTGAAGTTAACTCACCTCGCCGGTAAATTGCCTCCCCTGTGCTGGTGTCCTTATCACCTCCAAAGACATTGGGCACACACAGCAACAAAACCATGTACGTTAACCAACATTTCATTTGCATCGCCGTCGAGTAATTCAGTTTGCCGCTGCAAGTGATCCCGATGCCGCTGTGACCTTTACAAATTGGTCCATTAAATCTTGAGGCGATGCAAAGCCGTCAATTCGTACCCACGGTTTACCTGGGGCTGAGCGCAGCAGTGTTAATGAGCTATGGTTCATTTTGTCTCCACCGTAGGCATCAAACGCCTTCTGTGTCGCAACAATTGCATCAATGGTTCCGGTGTAATGCTGCCATTGACTCCCCGCGGAATACCTTTTCGCATACTCCCGCAAGCGGGCGGGCGTGTCCTGTTCTGGATCAATCGTTATCGACACCATATGGACTTTCTCGCGTTCCTTACCCAAACGCGACTGGAACTCCGAAAACACCTGACTCATAAGGGGACAAATTCCAGAACAAGTGGTGTAGATGAAATTCAAGACAACGGGACGGCCATCATCGAGTTCCCGCATCAACTTCACCTTTTGTCCGTCGTCACGAACCAGCCAAATCGGTGGCACGAGGTATTCAGTGGTGGATATCGTCAAGCCTCTTTCTGGATGAACGCCGTGGGCTTGCGCGATGAACGCGTTTGTTCCGATCGTTAAGGCTGCAAACAGCGTCCAAGTCATGGCTGTCTTGAGATAGAAAGAGCAAAACTTCATAATGACCTCCGTTTGAATCTTGATGTTCGAAAAACAAATTTGGTACTCGGCACCCATGTTGACGAATCCATCTCCCTCCGGCCAACTGCTGACAGTTGATGCTGTTCTTTAAAGGATCGGTCACTTGGGAACAACGGTTTTTTTCAGGAAACCGCTCGCAGATGGATTGCGCAGAGGCGATCGACACGAATTTCAAATTTCGGCGCAGCGGCCATAACCAATGATATGGCCTGCACAGTCCGGCATCTCTTGGTAAATGGCATAGGCACTCCACTAAATCAACTGGAAAGCAACTCAGAAATTTCCCCGAAAAACATGCACGAAACACACATTTGGCAAGGAGAAGCACGACGCGCAGTGCTACTTCGTGGTCGACGGATTGGGCTTCTGGACAACCTTTGATGCCCAATCCGTTGGCTATAGGGTATGGCGAAAGACCAGTATTTGTGACGGGGTATCCCGAGGTAAAGTTGAGGGAGTACACCCCCTTTGTGTGACAAAAAGTAGGGTTTACAGAATATCCTTAACACATCCTTAAATGCCGTTTTGAAGGACTGTTAAGTTCGCCCGATTTCCAGTGCCGAGCGAATTGGTATTGGCGTCAGGTCGGCTTCGAGAAGCGGGAATCTGGCAGCGCGGGATTCACCGACACCTGCAGGATATCGATGCGCTGCGAAATCGAAGCCCCGGCGACCTTGTCCTCCAGCACAAATGGCAGCATGAGGTTACCAACCTTGCGATAGTCGCTCATAGTCGTCACCACAGCGCGCTCCTTGCTGCCAAACGAATGCGGCACCGCAAGCCTGACTTCCAGGAAGGTTTGCGCATCAATCCAGAGATTGAGCTGGTCGCCGTTCTTCAGTGTGAGCTTGAGCTTATAGGCATCGTGTCCATCAATTGGGTCAATCCCAGCCAATTCAACACGCGTGCCTTTGGCAGCGTAGTCGATCAGTGGGCCGTCGAGCTCTTGCTGGCTTTGCGCCAACCGTTGCTCAGACGCACTGTAAGGCTCGACCTCGTGCCGACCAATAAAGGGACGTAACTTCCAACCGATGGTGCCGTCGTAGACCTGGATTGCAGTTACGTCGTGCGCCTTAATCTCCACGCGCATCTGGCGCGGCCGGCGGAACTCGATCAAGTAAGGCAGTCGCACGACAGTGTCGGCATGCGACTCCGCGGCAGTCAATTCAGGATGCAGACGCTTGCGCGGCTTGCCCTGGGCACCGCGCGACTCCTCTACCAGCTTGCGGGCATCTGGTGCGTTGCGACCGACATCCATCAAACCCGACATGGAAAGGCTATGTACCGAGCGCCAGGCAGCGGCACCACCACGGGCGCTGATGTTACGAGCCACAATGTCGTCCAGCGGCAGCGTAGCGGCCTTGGTTTGGGCATGGCCGAATACAGGGTAAGCGCCCGCCAACAGAGCGACTCCAAGGGAGCCAAGTGTCGTTCGACGTGCAGGTGAAAAGGCTGATTGAGTCATGGTTGAAAACTCCTAGTCGACTACGATTTCATCAGCTCGAAAATCGCCAATGACGATGCTGACACGGTCTCCGGGTGCCACCAGCTTACCCGGATTGCCAAAAATTACAAAATAAGTGCGGTCCATCAAGGGGGTGGAGGTCTGACGCAGCTCCCCAATATTTTCCATCGCGGGCACCGCCAGCCGCGCACCTGTTTTTACATCGATCAGGTAGGGCCGCAGTCTTTTGTCAAACAGCGGCAGCGCCCGCGGCACATCCAAAACGCGATAGCTCAGCTTGAGCATATAGCCGGACGAGACCCGGTGCACACCCGTGATGTCGACCCCCCAGTTGCGTTTGTAACGATCACTGTGGCGTGCATGCCAGGCCTGCTGTGAGGTCGTGCCACCGGCCACGGCAAGGGTGTCCTCTGCATGTGCGGAAAACACTGAACTCGCCAGTCCAAGCAACGACACAGCAGCCCCCACGATCGTGAACCGACCCGGGCGCAGCTGCCAGGCTTGGCCCGTGGCAGATGCACCGTCCGGGTGGCTCAGCATAAGTAGGTGGCCGAAGTTCATGGCTCTACTAGTTTGCAACACCTGACAGAGCCGCCGTCTGCGTTCCAGCAAGGTCATTGACACGGATCGTTGCGTTTCGGACAGAGCCGGCACCGACGCTGGTCCGTGGCCGGAACTGAACGGTGACACCACAGGTTGCACCAGGTGCAAGTGTGGTGAAGCCAGCCAGTCCGCAGGTTGTCGCTGTGCTGTTGACCACGATGTAATCCGCCACGCTATTGCCACCAAGGACACCTTGCCCGATTCCCGTCAGTGGCACATTGCCTGTATTGGTCAAAGTGAACAGCTGCGTCGGTCCGTTTGCACATGCAGCAATTTGAGCGGCAGTTGTGCCAGGACAGGTGCGCGCCTCGGTCGGACTCCAGCTTCCTGGCGTTAGGGTTGCACTGATGACCGTGCCTGTGCCGCTGAGACTGACCGGTGAACCTGTTACAGCAACATTGGCGGTGATCGTCAGCGTGCCCGTTGCCGAACCAGCGGCGTTGGGCGTGAAGTTGACTCTAATCGAGCATGTCGAGCCGGCGTTGAGTGTCGTCCCACAGCTACCACCTGAACGGGCAAACTGAGTCGACGACGACGAGACGCCGATGCCCGTAAGGGGTGCTGTTCCCGTGTTGCTCAGGCTGAGGGTCTGGCTTGCGCTGTTTGAATTTACCGGAACCGCGCCGAAGTCCAGCGGCCCTCCGGTGATATTGGCAACCGCTACCGCTACAGTGCCTGTTCCGCTGAGGCTGACCGGTGAACCTGTTACGGGCACATTGGCGGTGATCGTCAGTGTGCCCGTTGCTGGGCCAGCGGCGTTTGGCGCGAAAGCGACTCGGATATTGCACGTGGCGGCTGCAACGAGTGTCGAGCCGCAATTGCCGTTACCGTTCAAAACCACAACAAACTGACTCGAGGGCGTGATAGCAATGCCGCTCAGCGTGGCCGTTCCCGTGTTGTGCAGGGTAAGACTCTGGCTTGCGCTCGTCGCGCCCACCACGACCGAGCCGAAGTTCAACGGCCCGCCTGTGACACTGCCGATCGCTTTGACCGGAGCCACATACTCATCAGCGCCCTTGTCGAAAGCGCCAGCCTGCGGACGGTGGTCATTGTCGATATCGTGATTTGTCACCGTCGTCGTGCTACCCGTGTTGTAGGCGTTCCCGGCGGCGGCGGCCAGATGGTAGTCACCATTCAACGTCGTGCCGGTAGCCTGATCCATCACAGACAGCGGGCCGAAGTGCAGATCCACAAAATTGCCAGACTCGTCCAGGGTTGCTGCCACCGCCATATTGAAAGGTGGCTGGAACGGTGTGCCTGGCTCGAACTGCAGACCAGGAATCGTGCGCGACGCGTTGCAATAGACCTTCACCAGACCTGGGCTGCCTGCCGTCGTCGACCGCACCGTGTTACCCACAGCAAAACCTGGAGCCGCTGTGGACGATGTGTCGCCAACGACACCAAGGTCCCAATATTTTTCCTGCGCAGGAACACAACCATCGGCACCGGGCGTGCCAAGCGCCGCCGGTTTCGTCGCAGACACTGCATCGGCCCAACTGTTGGACGGGCTGAGTTGAGCCGTGCCATTAACGATCGTGAAGAAGAACGAACGGTTATGCCACACGATGTTGTTGACAAGATGCGGGTCCGAAACGGTGTTGGCAGCTCGCTCGTTGCGTGGCAGAGCTGCCAGCAGCAGAGCAGAAGTAATTTCCGAACTGATACCTGCAGGGCTTGGGACACCGGTTGTTGGGCCGGTGTTGGCCGTGCCCACTTGTGTGCTGAACAGACTGCCGGCAATGCCGGTGCTGTCGTTCGACACAATCGTATTATTCACAACGTTGCTGAACAGCGTATCAGACATCGAGATACCCGCACCCGCATAGGCCGCCAAGTTATTGGTAATCATGTTGTTGGTGAGCGTGATCTTCCAAGGATTGCGGCCTGAAACATCCGTACCATTGACACTTGCCAGGCGCACGCCTCCACCGCTGCCGGCGCGGGCAAAGTTACCTTGTATCACGTTTGCATCCACCAATACACTGCCGGTACCCAGTGAAAGCGTTGTGCCAGTGGCACTCTCTCCTTCAATGACCAGACCGCCGCCAGACTGCACGCCAGTCTGTTGGTAGCTTTCGTTGAAGAGAATTTTGTTGTTGCTGATGGTGCCGTTCATGCTCAGCCCGATGTGGCCAATGCCGCCACCATCGCTGCTGGAGTAGTTGCCACAGATCCAGTTACCTGTAACTTTGTAGCCGTCACTACCGGCGCAGATGGATAGGCCGCCACCGGCACCACCAGCAGCCGCAGCAATGGCTCCCGCTGCGGGAGCCGCCTCCACGGTGCCATTGTTGGTGATTGCGTTATGGTGGATGTTGACGTTCTGGTCGTACTGGAATCCAGAAAAGTTGTTGGTCAATGTCTGGCCTTCCAGGTACGGTTGACCGATGCGCACACCAGCAGCCAGCGACCCGGCATTGCCAAAAACGCGGTTGTTGGAAATTTCCAGGTTGTGCGCCCAACCATTGACATAGATGCCACCACCCGCGTCGCTGCCAGTGAAGCTCAAGCCATCGATGCGTGCGTTGCCACAACGGAAGTTGTGAATATTGTGACAGTCATTGTTGCTGCCAGTCAGTGGAGTAGTGCCATCATTACGATAGCCCTTGGCCAGCACGGTAATGCCAGCACCCTCTTCTGTGGCAAGCACCGATGGTTCAAGCAGGAGAATGCCTCCGGTAATCTCCTGGCCAGGCAGAGGGTCCACGGCCGGCACGCCGGGCAGCGTATTGCCCTGGTTGTCCAGACCGAAGAGGTTGTTGACACGGGTGCGCCAGGCATCAAGTTTCTGGTTTGGGTACTTGGCGGCATTGACCACAGTGGCGGCAGCACCAACACCCTGCAGTCGGATGGGGCGATCCATCACCAGCAGTTCACTGTAGTTTCCGGCGTCGACAATGATCAGGTCGCCAGCCGCAGCGTTGTCAATCGCATCCTGTATGGGGTGCTTAAGCGTGTCGGGACCACTGACCGCGAGGTCGGGTGGACCCACGTAGAAGGGCGAGCGATAGCCCTTCGAATTCGAATCGGCAATCGTCACCGTCACCGCGTCGATCGATTGCACGCCGGTAGCCGTCGTAATGACCAACTCGCCAGTGCTCACGCCAGATGTCGGCACGGTGACGGTGATCTTCTGGTCGGTCCAGTTGGCCGCGAGGACGGGTACGTTGGCGCCGTTAATACTCACTGTTCCGGGCGCAACACCAAATCCGTAGTGTCGCGAGATCTTGGGTAGATTGACCGTCGGATGGGAAACATCTGCAACCGCTGTTGGGCCTTCGTAAGCGGGATTGTTGACCATGACATCACCCAGTGCGGTAATCGTCAACTGACGCGAGGATCGAATGTCGACAAAGGGACCCACATTATTCTTGCCCACCGCAGTACCAGGTGCTGCCACCAGCGTTCCGGTGCCATCTACACGGAAAATGGAAGGTGTGCTGTCCGGATAGGCACAATCCACCGGCTCATAGGTGGAGCCTGAGGCAAACGCAGACACTGGCAATACAGGCGTGTCCAGGTAGGTCGTGATGCCTGGCATGGACGGCCACACGTAGCAGAAGTTACTGAACATCGGGTTGTAACTAGGGTCCACAACCATGCGCACACTACCCGTACTTGGGTCTTTAACGCCAAGTGGATCTGGTATGGGGCCGGGGTCGTTCATGCAAAATGTCAGCATGTTGGGCGCATAGCCGCTCGGATTGGGAACGTTGGCTTCCCAGGTGGACGGCACCAAGTGGTTGAACGTGCCCCACTTGTCGTTGTAGACACGGGCGATTTCAAGTCCGTTGTAATCGCGTACTGATACGGGCGCGTTAGGCAGCGAAGCTTTCTCCAAAAATGCAGGGTTGTACGGATCAAACTCTGCCGCAGCGTCGTTCAGCATGATGCCACTGATATGGCCAGCGATCGGAGTTTGCGTAAACAACTGAAAATCTGCGCTGGCCTGAGACTGATCTGTCAGTGTCACTTCCTTGTGGTCGCAAAGCGGCCGATCTTGTCCAGCATAGGGCGCAACCTGCTGGTTATCAGGAAACAGGGTCAGGTAGTCGGGCACCCGGTGCACCACACCCACACAGGGCGGGAACGACGTGTTGAGGTTGGAGCCAACCACATTGGAGGCATTCAGCGTGGCCTGGTCTGGCACTATAAAAATATTGCCCAAGCCCATGAACTGTGTCGCCGCATAGGGTGCAATCCAGGCATCACCAATCAGGATGTTCTTGTCTTCTTCCTTGACGATTTCGTAACCGTCTGGCACCACCAACTCAACCACGTATTTACCCTTGGGAAGCACGTCTGGGTAGGTCACATTGGTTGGTTTGTTGGTCAGCACAGTGTTTGCCGGGTTGGCTGTGCAGATCGTGCAATTGGTGGTCGGAAAACGGTAGCGACCGTCATACACCGCAGGCTGGACCTGGTTGAAGTTGTGCTGACCGTCGTAACACTTGTACTGATTCGCCACGCCCAGCGTCACGGTGACCATTGGGTCGGTGGCTGGGTCACCCGGGCAATGCATGGCTGCTGCTGCGTCGTCCCAACTCCAGGTGGTTGTGTGGTCCACCAGTATTCGGCTTACGCTACCATCTGCGTTACGGACTTCTTGATACAGATTAACCGGCACACGTGGCACTGCAGGTTCCCAGGAGAACTGCACTTCCAGGCTAGGGTCATCAAAACCACGGGTGGAGGCGTAATACACCAAGCCCGTGATACCGCCAGTTTCGCCCGCCACATAGGGCCGCTTGCCCCAGTCAATCGAAGCGGTCTGGTTAATGAAGCCTTGGGTACCCTCTGTCAGGGTCGTGCCCGGGTCAATGCGGCTGGTTTTTCCAGCCGTGTACTTGGCACCCGGCACTTGCAGTGCAGAAGGCAACGATACTGTCTCGGTGGAATTCAGCACGCCGCTGAAATCCCTGGCGACTGGATTGTTGTTCAGGTCCGTCACGCTGATTGGCCCCGTGTCGGGCTTGCCGCCGGAATCGTAAACGGTGTGCACCCCGGTGCCGGTGTAGCGGGTTGTGTCGGACTCAACCACGTACCAGTTAAACAGCGGGAACAACTCATTCGCGGTTACCGAGCCAGACGAGTCGGTAGTCAGAAAGCTTGCAATACTACCGTCGCGGAAACGCACATTCATGGGAATTTGCGACACGCCGGGCTCGTCGGCACCGCGTACGCCGTTCAAGTCGGTATCTATATACGCGCTTTGTTCAATACGAGTGAACCAGGTGAAGACGGGTATGTCGCCGACATTGACGACAACAGCAGGCGTCATCGGCACAGTCAGTGCCTTGTAGGCGATGATCTGGTCAAGCCACTGGTCCCATATAACCAGGCTTTGGCTGCCAGCGGGTACATTTTTCAATGAGAAGTTTCCAAACTCATCACAGGTGGCAAGAGCAACTGTCGCACCGGTGCCAGCAGAAGAGTTCACCCCCACATAACAAGTCGTCGCGCTCAAGCTTGCACGGCAACTCGGGTCACTCGGGTTCAACGGCGAGCCGTCGGCATTCGTTCCGCTCGCACAGCTGTTGTTCAGGTTCGCCATCAACGGGGTTGGACGATCCATGTGCAGGCTGGGCACACGGCCGTTGATGGTGGCTGTTCCCTTTTGTGCAGCATTGACGGCATTGATGTGATCCGGGTTGATAAAGCCGATGAACGAATGGAACCCGGGCGGGCCAAACTCCTGCCAATACGGCTTTTCACCCGGTTTGATAAAGGTGTCATTGGCAGGTGTTCCTTCCAGCGTGGACACCTGGATCCAAGTTTCTCCCTTGACAGCGCGATCAGCACCCGGCGTGGCCCACACATCGTAGCGGCCAGGGTTGATGTTCTTGACCAAGGCCATGCCAGCCAACGAGGACGGATTTCCTTGGTCGTCCAAGGAGGGGCAGGTGATGATGGTGCCAGACGGTGTATTCATGGGGCACAGATTCGCACCCGTCGCGCTATCTTTCTGGTTGGCCAACGAGTTGGTAAATGGCATCCCCGACAAGTCGTAGGTCATCAGGCCTGCCGGATCGCCGGAACTGCCGCGCGTGTCATACAGATTGATGTTGAAGCCCCCAAGGCCCGGCTCGTTGGCGTCCACACCACCATTGGTTGGATTGTTATCTTCAAAGACGACCACACTCAGTTGGGCCGGTGGCAGTGCATTGCGCGGCACCAGCACGGTAGCTGAATTCTGGCCTGCAGCGATAGACACGCCTCCCATCGTGTGGCCGTAGGCATTTACAGCTACGGTACCGTCAGCGTTGAAAGCAGCGTCACCTTGATCAGCATCACCCGGCAGCACGGAGATGTAGTAGCGTTTGAGCGGATCAAGCGCAACTTCGCTTGGCATTGTGCGCGCACGTGGCGTGAACATCGCACCCGAGTTGGCATCACCACAGCTGTTTGGGCCCGTGCAACCCGAGGCAATGACGGGCATATAGCTCTTGTGGAAGTTCGTTGCTAGCGTGTTTTGCGCTGACGGATTCCTCGGATCGTGGAAGAAGGTGGTATCTTCTTCAATCACCCAGCTGTAGTCAGTCAGCTGCGATTTGTCCTGCGAATCCTGCACCGTGACGGCCAGGCCGGAAGCATTTGCAAAATTGACGGTCACTCCGACTGGGTCAACCTTGGGCGTGGTCGATGCGCTGGACGCGCCCAGGCTGTTGACAACGTGGTAAGTGAAAGTACAAACACCTCCGTTGGTTGACGGCGTGGCAGTGAAGCTGCCGTCAGACAAGAGACTGACATCCTTGCAAGATGGGTCGATTACATCCATCACGGCCTTCAAAGGCAGTTTGGAAGGATCCGTGTCATTTGCAAGCACACCTGGCGAACTGGATTTGTAAAAGCTCGACAGCTTGCTGGTGAAGTAGTCGGCGACCGCGACGGGTATGCCACCCGTAGCACCCACAGTAATAGTTACCAAGGCAGTGACAGCGGGATTACCATTGCCTTGGTATGAAAACGTATCGGTTCCGGTGTAGCCGGTATTAGGTGTGTAAATGAAAGACCCATCATTGCCAATCACGACGTTTCCATGGCTAGGCGTTGTTGTTCCTATCGCTGCGGTAACAACATTGACATCATTCTTCAAGACATTGCCATTAAAGCTGGTATTTACAGCCGTCGCGAACATGTCGGGTACGGCGCGCGCCGCAAGGCCAATCGGGAGCGCGGCGCCAGTCGTGCCCGCAATGGTTCCGGTGGCTTGCACGGCAATAAAACCTAACATGCCGCTGTTGACCTGGGCGGTCTGCGTGGCCAAATTGCTGCTGGTCAAACTCAGGGCGCGGTCGAATATCGGATACGAATTCGGCGTGTAGTTGAGGGCCCCAGACATAAGCACCGGTGTGAACACCACGTCCATGGTCTTACCTGCAGGCATCAGCACCTGGGACTGTGCCTTGGCTCGCCCGGGCAACAGGTAGCCGTCTTCGGCAACCACGCGCAGCGGTGACTGCAGGCCGACGACGGACGCAACGTGGGTTCGCAGGCCAGCATTGAGCAAGCGCAACAGTATTTGCCCCCCCCCAGAGGTCAATACCGTGTTGTCAGATACCGGGAACCCTGAGCTGCCAGGCTGGGTCGGATCAAATGCGTGCCCGTTGATTAGGAAATAGGTAGGCGCGTAGTTAACCGCTGGTGGATAGCAGGCTGATGAGGCGCAGCTTGCATCGCTAAAGAGCGTCGTCACACTGGCGTGCGCGATTGCTGCGGCATTCACAGCAGCGTTTTGCCGCGGATCGATTTCACTGAACAGAAGCGTAGCGTCAGCGTCATAGGGTACACGCGAACTGCTCACTCCCGCGAGCGGATAGGCCTCGCCGGCTGACGTTCCGGGTGCCTGAGTCACAACAACCACGCCATAGAGACCCATGGGCACTTGCAACGACGGCACGGAGCCGGTTTCATACAGGTATGTGCCAGGACGTAATTTCGTCCATGAATAGGTTTGAGAGGTAGCGGCAACATCCCCTGCCGCCGCTTCCGGTGAGAAGGCGCGGGCGCGAGCGACCTGGATCGGTGGCGTGAAACCAGCAGAGTTATCTACTGTCGGCCAGGTAATCGCAGGAGCGCCGCTGTGCACTGGGCTATCCACACGGGGTACGTCCGTCCCAGATCCGCCAGATCCAAGTCCGCCTCCCAGTTGCCCAACAATCACCAGCGATGTTGCTGTCGGCAAGGTGTTGGTAAAGTTGATGGTTAGGCTGCCGAAGCCAGTTAATGCGTCTGTGGGAACCACAATGGTTGGCCCAGTCTTCCACGCGGACGTGCATGTGCCGGTGCTGCAATAGCCCCACATAGGCACCTGACTGCCGTCCGGCAGCGTGGCTGTCATGGGGGCTGCGGTGATGTTCGCGACGGTTTGGGCCATTGCCGCGCCGCTGGCGAGCAGCCCATTGATTGCGATGGCTGCCGCAGGCAGCAACGCTCTAAAGGAGTATGTGCGCATGATTATTCTTCCTACGGTTACTGTGAGTGACATCACTGCTTCTCATCGATGTATGAGGTCGGGGGATCAATGATGAGCATCATCATCATTCCGCCCGGGAAGACGTTGTTGGTTGTGATCTCCCGCTCGTTATGCGAGTGCCACATGTAGGCGTAGCCGGCACTGGGGTTCTGCACCACGGCCGCAGGTGGCAAAGGCGTGGGATTGGAAGACTGCAAACCTAAGTACGGCGTACCGCCATACCAAAGTCCATTGGCCACAGCCTGCGGATCGGGTGGTGCCACGGGAATGTCCTTGCCGTGATCAGGGCACCACTCGTGTGTGGTCGCGTCAAACGGGCTCGTGTATCCGGAAGCCTTGCCTGCCAGCTGCGCCGTGACCGAAGCACTTGGCGCCGTGATATTGGCGATTGCCGCGGAAAGTGTGACTCCGTTGCATGTGTGAGCTTGGGTGCGCCCATAGACGTCCCAATTCAGCCCCTGACCGGTCCAGGTGAAGATCTGATCCTGCGTCTGACCGGGAACCGTGGCCGTTGTGAACAGCAAGGGCCCGGCCAACGACACACTATCGCTGTCGCTGACGATCATATTGCCGTCGCGAGCCAGCACACGCGCATGGTTTCCATGGAAGTGGAACGGGTGCTGCATCCGTCCCTGCTCGATGATGCGCATCAGCATCAGATCGCCAGGATGCATGTGCGGATTGCCGTTGTAGGGCTGATGTGGATAGGCAGGCGAATAGGGTGTGTCCATATCGTCTGGCATGGAGCGTCCATTCACCAAGAAATACTGCGGCTGGTAGGGATCGGTCGCAATATTGAGCGATCCCGGTTCCCCATTCTTGCCTGCTTCTACAAGCCCGTGGATGGTGGCGTTCATTTCGCTGAACTGGAACAGGTACTCGCGGTCGTAGCAAGTATTCGGATTGTCATAGGCCGACGAGGCGAGCGCAAACTCGCCCGGTGTGGCTTTACAACCCGCCGGAACAGCGGAGGGCAATACGATGATTGCGCCAAACATGCCCATCTCAATCTGCAGGTCGGCCTGGGTTCCACTGTAGTAGGCATAGGTACCCGGCTTGCTGGGTGTAAATGCGTAGGTCACCGAGCAACCCGGTGCCGCCTCAACAGCAAGTAAACCTTGGGGAGCAGGTATGTTCGTCACACAGGTAGGCGGCTGCGATGTTGCAGGCGATGCAGTGACGTTTAACCCCGGAAACACAATTGATGTATTTCCAGCCGCGCGCGGCAGCTGATCCGTCAGAGTCACGGTAACCATCTGTCCCTCAGTGACAATCATCGTTGGGCCTGGCGTCTGCATGGTCGGACAGGTGCCGGTCGATGGAAGAAATCCAGAGGGCGCGCTGGCGCAGCCGTAGCCCCATGAATAAATCGTCGCGCCGTCAGGCTGCGATGTGTAGGCCTCTGTTGCCACTAGATTGAAAGTCGGCCCGGTGATTCCAGGTACTGCGGCTTGGCATGTGCTCGCTGCGGCGACTAGTAGGCTGCAAAAGGCGAACAGCGACGCCAGTTGATGAGCCCGGGTGGATGCGTGCTTCATATTTGTGCCTCTACTGAACAAGTATCTCGGTCATCATCCCGCCGAGGTTTTCGGCGTCGTTGGACAAATGATCCAGATTGGTGGTGTAAACAAAATACGTGCCTTTAGGAACGTCCGCAGAATCGATGATCACGTCGGCCGATTCGCCTCCACCCAGAGTGATCGAATTGGTGTTGTAAGCCAGGTTATTACCGGCCATGTCACGCAGCAAGCGCGCATTCCAGGCGATAACCTTCATCGGGATGCCGTTGGTGGCCAGCGTGTGGAATTCGGTGACGTTGAGATCCGAAACTCGCAACAGTGCGCGATGCGTGGTGCCAGCAGCGCATGGCGACGTGCACGATGTCAGCACGATCTTCGACGAAATGGGCTGGCTTGGCCTAGCCAAGCCGTCTGAATCCTGCGTGCGAATCAGGTCAGTGCTGACTGTATCCGGGTAGCTGCGACCACTGATCATGAAATACTTGTCCTTCATACCTGAAAAATCTTCCGGGTTGAATGTCATGCCCACGAAGTGGAAGGCCGGATCAAAGCCCATGAGCTGCATCGGGTACTCGACGTCATAGGCTGTGGAGCCATCTCCGTCGTTGTAGGCGTAAAGCACGGTGCCCGCTTCGCGAGTGACACTGTTGCGTGCCGGGGCCGGTGTGGCACCGGTACACAAAATATCGGCGCAGGCCTTGCCATCCGTCGAAAGTCCGTGCGTTTTGTTGTTCGAAACCAGCGCATCCAACAGGCTGTCACCGGGCGCTACGACGTTCTGCCGGGGTCGCACGTACAACTGCCCAACCATACCCATCTGCAAATGTTCTGGCGGGGTAATGTGGCAGTGAAAAAAGTAGGTGCCTGCGTCCGGTGCGGTGTAGTAGTAGGTCATACTGGCAGAAATCGAGATGGCGATCGACGCATCGGGAACACCATCAAAAAAGGACGAGGCGTTTGGATATCCGTGGAAGTGCACGGTGTGCTGTTCGAACAGATCGGGCCGCATGATCATCCCGACATTGCTGAGTGTCAAAAAGTACTCATCATCCTCGTTGATGGCCATCAGCGGCGCTGGTTGTTGCGCGGCCAGCACGCCGATGTTCATCATCGCAGCCGCATCAAGCACGCCACCATTCTGGTTATCCGGGTTGCCTGAAACGTATGTCGGATCGGGCACCGGTGCCATTCCGTTACCCGCATCCAGACCGGGCAAGTTCGGCATGTTGTAGGCAGTATTGAATTCAACCGCAGTTTGCGTCCCAGGCTTGCCTTGGCGGATCAGGTCGATTCCTGATAGCGGCCCGAAGCCAAACAAATAGGTCTGGCTTCCGTCGCCCATTGTGGCGTACCCATCGCCGCCGGAAATCTCCTGGCATTTGATGCCAGGATTTGGCAACAACTTTCCGGTGAGTATTCCGCCAGGACTCTTCTCTGGTACGAGTGGGTGGAGTGCGGTCTCCGTTGGACATTGCGTTCGTAGCAACTGGGCTTGGGCGCGGCCGCAAAACAGGGTATTGATTGCCAATATTGCCACCACACACGCAAAGCGCAGTAAGGCTTGATTTTTACCTGATTTCATCATTTCATCCCTCCGTCTTTCCTTTTGGAATGTTCATTCAGGCTTCTTTCACGAAACCTTTGAGAACCCAAACAAGCACGCAAATTTCCATGAAACATTGCGGCAAACACCCATTCGACCTGGGCGACCCAGACGCGCCGGGCATCATCGTGGTCAACGCATCGTGCTTTCTGAAATGCACTGGAAGCACTATCCGTTAGCTGTAGATTAGTACCAGGTGCAACAATTTGTGACGGGGTATCCCGAGGCAAATATGGGGGTGAACCCTACTATTTAACCGGCAAAAAGCGGGTTTATAGAGATTCCTTATTGCAGGCTTAAGGTTTGCTATTTTTCCGTCTTTTTGCCTAGCAATGCTGCTTTAGCCGCTAGTGTCGCGTTAGCGTTGACTGGTCAATCCATGTGGCGTTTGACATGAAATATCAGAATGTCAGGAGGCAAAAGATGAGCGCCATGGTTGGCAGCACTATCAAGGCACGGCGATGCACGGTTGAATGATCAACAAAGACGCCAACTCCTGCATCGCCTCCTCCAAATGGCGCAAGCTTAGCGGGTAAGCTGCATACCAACGAACGCACACCAGCATCACTTCCTGCGGATATTGCAGTCGCCTAAGTACCCAGCGCAGCTCGGGCATCATCGCATTCGTGGTCATATATTGCAACCTGTGCATTGGCATGCACCTGGGCTTAGTGCGACAGAACCGCATCGAATCAAAGCCGGCCTCCCCGATTTTCTGCAACAACACATCATGTGATGCAGGACTCAGATCAGCAGATCAACCCAGTGCGAGGTACATTCGATTCAAACAGTCCAACATGCAAAGGGAATGATCATGAGTTTCATAGGTAATATTTTCTGGTTTCTGTTGGGCGGATTTTTTATGGGATTGGGTTGGTGGCTCGCTGGCGTTCTGTGTGCCATCACCATTGTGGGCATTCCGTGGGCCAAAGCCTGCTTTGTGATTGGGCAGTTTGCATTCTTACCATTTGGCAAGGAAGCTGTGAGCCGTAAAAGTCTGACCGGGCAAGATGACATTGGCACAGGTCGCATGGGGCTGATAGGCAACGTCATCTGGTTTGTCTTTGCCGGGTTGTGGCTGGCCATCGGGCATTTATTCTCGGCACTCTTGTGCTTTGTCACCATCATTGGCATTCCCTTTGGGCTGCAGCATTTGAAGCTGGCAGGAATTGCACTGATGCCCATTGGTAAGACCATTGTGGACAAGCGCTGAAAGGGCTACGTGTGGCAAGAGCGACCTTGCACAACGCCTTGATCGCTGCTGCCTTTGCGGTGGCGTTTAAACACGCTTGACTATTCATTTGCGCAAGAGACCCCAGTTCTTGTGACAATAGCCCACTGGCCAAAATTCAGAGCCAGGTAAACAAACAAGGACCCACTAACATGGCAACTGCAAAAAAGGCGGCTCCAAAGGCTGCAGTGACACAGAAGAAACCAGCCGCTTCGGCGAAAGTTTCAACACCCGTGGCAAAGACACC
>CAIOAQ010000115.1 GCA_903856025.1 uncultured beta proteobacterium | reverse complement strand
TCAAGGGCAGGCCAGGCAAACCAACGTATCTGACAGAGATCATTTTCAAGAACAGAACGATACCAAGACGCGTGGTTACATTATTGCCAATCCGGTACTGAGCAGAGTCACCAACAAATGGGGCATTCCAATATCTATACCGGTAGACAAAGGTGGTGCCGACACTGCCGTTTTGTTTGTAGCCATTGAACTGGATCGGATTACAGCAACCTTTGAATCTGAGCGTCACAAGCCCAACGGCACGATAGCGATACTGAGGGCCGATGGAACCATCATGTTCCGCAGTCCAATGGACGGCAACGTTGTGGGCAGCTCTATCGCCAAGAGCGAATCATGGATCCAATACCTGAGTGTTTTGCCAAAAGGCACGTACATCTCTAAGGGGAGCCCCATCGACGGTGCATCGCGCATTGTTTCGTTCTCTAGGGTGCCAGGCTATCCACTTGTTGTCACCGCTACCGCAAGTAAGGATGATGTATTGTCGGCGTGGCGACTACACACTGAGATCCTGTCCTTTGTAGCCATGGTTGTTTCACTATTTTGCATGTTGCTAGGTAAAGTACTCATCACAGCGATGAATGCTGAAGCAAATGCTCGCAGCGAGTTGGAACGATTGATGCTCACAGATCCTTTAACCGGTGTGGGCAATAGACGATTGTTGACACAATCACTGGAAGAAGAAATAGTCCGTTCACACCGTTATCTACGTGCATTAACAGTTGTATTTATTGACCTGGATCATTTCAAACAGATCAACGATACCTACGGTCACGGCGCGGGCGACCAAGTGCTGGTTAATGTTGCAGAATGCATTCGATCTCAACTTAGGCAGAGTGATCACTTCGGGCGTTACGGTGGTGAGGAATTTGTGGTGCTGCTGGTTGAAACTACGCTCGACGATGCACTCCCGTTGGTTGAGCGCATGAGAGGGGCCATCAGTAGCCTGAAGTTTCCTGAGCTGGTCGAGCAGGTTACAGTTAGTGCGGGACTGGCTCAACTTAAAGCAGAGGAAACCAGTGCGTCATTGTTGCAACGCAGCGACAGGGCACTGTATCAGGCCAAAGCAAATGGACGAAACAGAACCTGTATAAATGATGGGCATTGAAACCTTAATTTTCCACACCACCAGCCCAATTGATCTTCGAGAGGGAACCACACAATATCAATGATGAAATGCGGTATCCGTGTATAAAGGAGTCAGGGTAAAAAAGCAACGTGACACGTGTCCAGATGGCGCCAGTGGTGCTGACTCCAGTCGTTGACGTGTGCTCTCTTCGTGTCATTTGCTGGGTCTGCCCAGACTTGAGCCTACTTCAAAACCACTTCGACCACCGCGAGCTGGTCTACCAAAGAAAGGTCCACCTTCTTGAGCGACCAAGGCGACTTTAATTCCCGAAGGTGCCCACACGGCCCGTGTGTCCTTCATATCGCTTTTGACAAACTGGATTTTCCGCGGCGAGCAAATATTCCATAGTGAAGTTGACAGAGAACCTATTTTTATAGCCCTGGCAGTCCAACTGAATGACTTTTGAATTTGGTGAAAACTACATGATCCAATGGGATGAATACGCTCACATCTAGCAGCATTTCAGCTGATTAGGGACCATCTGAGATCTCCACAATAACTGCACAATTCTTTCCATTTCGTTTAGCTTGATACATTCCACCATCGGCCCTAGAAAATAAACTTTTTGCATCATCACCCGGGTGATATTGTGTAATCCCAATGCTCACCGTTGGTTGGATCACTTTTCCGTTGGGCATCGTAACGGACGATTCAGAAAGCTGGATACGTACTCGCTCAGCGAGTTCCATGCCGTTCTGTGCTGGCACCTCTGGCATTAGGACTGCAAATTCCTCGCCACCATAGCGGTAACATGTATCCGTGCTTCGCAAACAGGTTTTAATGACTTCCGACAGCATAATGAGAACGCGATCCCCCTCCGCGTGGCCGAAGGCATCATTAATTGATTTAAAGTTATCCACATCTACGATGAGTAATGTGAGTGGTCTGCGATATCGCTGCGCTCTGTTCAATTCGCGGTCGAACATGCTTTTGAAATGACGCGCGTTATAGAGGTTGGTCAACGAATCTGTGACGCTCAACTCCCGGTAGCGCACCTCGCTTTGGCGCAGTGATTCCTCTGCCTTGCGGCGCTCAGTTATATCCTGCATGGTTTCGATAGCACCAATCACGTTTCCATCGATACTTGTTAACGGCGCAGACGTTAGGTATAACCATTTGCCATCGCCTTGATCCGTCTCGCGAAAAGTTTCTGTTTCAAATGCACCATCAATCAATGCCGACTTGCGTAACTCGCCACTAAAGAATTGATGAAAATCAGATTCAATTTTTCCATCCAGCATCAGGTCAGAAAGAAAGGGAAGTACCTTCGTATTTGGTGGAATCCAGGGGGTTCGGGTGAACTTCATGTGTTCCGCCTGCAACCCGGTCAAATTCTCACAAGCCCTGTTCCAGTGGGTAATTTGATGTGCGCTATCAAACACAGCAGTAGCTACCGTTGTGTTCTGAAGTATTTGGGCCAAAAGGGTCTCCCTCTCCTTGAGGGATGCTTCTGCTTTTCGTCGTTCGGTGAAATCTTGCAGCGTTTCGATTGCACCGATTACTTTACCCTCGCTGTCACGGATCGGTGCCGCCGTAAAAAACAACCAGCGGCCCTCATCACCAAAATTGGAAAAAAAATCTTCTGCCTCACAAGCTCCTGGAATCAGAGGGGATGGGCAGAAATTCCCGCTGTAAAAATACTGCAGGTCATCTTCCACAACTCCGTTGAGGATCAGATCTGCCATTACAGGGCGT
>CAIOAQ010000114.1 GCA_903856025.1 uncultured beta proteobacterium | reverse complement strand
TGTTCCGTTTCCACGGCGTACCGGACCAGGATTTTGACACCGGCACGTACGTTCGCTTCCAGTTGCCTGCAGACGCATTCATGCACACGCAGGAAAATGCGATCGTACGGATTGTTGCCGAACGCACGGATGGTGGACCCCTGCCGTCGTGGCTTGTATTCAATGCCACAACCGGCACGTTTGAGGGCACCGCTCCTTTGGACAGCCCAAGCGAGCTTGATGTGAAAGTCATTGCCCGCGACTCCGATGGACGCGAGGCCTCCACCATATTCCGGATCAAGCTGCATGCAGGAGAAAAGGTGCAGCCAGTAGGGCGCCTAGGTCTGACTGATCAAATACGATTGGGGGCACACCGCCCAAACCACTTCCGGCACATGGCAGCCCTTGAGCGCGCAGCACGCACACCGACCTATAGGCAGGTGTAAGTGTCAAATCCAACGCTAGACCAAAACAGACTCCTCCGTCTTTTCAGCTTGACCCGTCAGGCCCGGTTGGCGCAAAGCGCTGACGAATTGGCGTTTTTGGCGTTTTTGGCGGTCAATGAGACGCATGCCCTGGCATCCTATCGGCAGGCCGCGCTCTGGTTTGAGGATGGTGGCGTCAGAGCCTTGTCGGGCGTTGTTCAGCCGGAGGCGAATGCGCCCTATGTGCACTGGCTGGATTCCCTGTGCAAGGTCATGCAGGCGCGCGGTGGCGGCGCTTGTCCCATCACTGCACGGGACCTGCCACCGGATTTGGCGCAAGAATGGTCGGATTGGTTGCCAGAATATGGCTATTGGTTACCCATGGGTGAAGACACTGAGCAACCCAACAGAGGTGCCCTGCTGTTCATCGCCGATCAGCCCTGGCAGGACGATGCCGTTGCGCTTTTGCAGGAGTGGGTTGAGGCTTGGCATCATGCCTGGCGCGCCAAGCATGATCCTACCCATTGGTCCTGGAGGCGAATCGCAAGGAACGTCAGAGAAAGACTGGCACCGCGTACGGATTTGCCGATGTGGAAGAGGCCTCGGGTGCGTTTCGCTGCAGGCCTTATGGTCGCGCTTGTTTTTCCTGTGCGTTTGACTGTATTGGCTCCAGGGGAACTGGTTCCAGCCAACGCTGCGGTCATTCGAGCACCGCTGGATGGTGTCATAGGGCAGTTTCATGTGAGTCCCAACCAAATCGTCAAGGCCGGACAGCTTCTTTTCAATTTTGATGAAGCTGCACTGATTGCACATCGCGATGTCGCGGCGCAAGTTCTGGCGACGACTGAAACCGAATATCGTCAGATTGCCCAGCAGGCACTTTCGGAAAGTAAATCCAAGGCTTCATTGGCCGGCCAACTTGGAAAAATAGAAGAAAAACGCGCCGAAGCGGGTTATGTCAGCGAGCAATTGGAGCGTTCCCGTGTGCTTGCCCCGCAGGACGGCATTGCGCTCTTTGACGAGCCGGCAGAATGGCTTGGCAAACCGGTTCAAACCGGGGAGCGCGTCATGCGCATTGCGGCACCGGGTGATGTGGAGATCGAAGCATGGCTTCCTTTGGGCGATGCTATTCCCTTGCCCCAAGGCGCTGCGGTGAGTTTGTACCTGGCATCCAACCCGTTTTCATCTATCGCTGGCAAAGTGCGCTACGTGTCGTATGACGCAGTGGCTCGCCCTAATGGCATTTACGCCTACCGTATACGCGCAATCCTGGATACGCACACAGACCAGCGCATCGGATTGAAAGGCACGGCCAAACTCTCTGGTGACTGGGTTCCACTCATTTATTGGGTGCTGCGGCGACCATTGGCCACCATCCGACAAACCGTAGGGGTCTAAATGGCGCTGCCCCCCCTGCGAGAAGAACTGGCGTTATTACCAGGCCCGGCATTGGCAGACGGCCAGCCATCCTCCACACTGCACGACCCGGTTCGCAACCAGTATTTTCAGATTGACTGGCCCACTTTTGAGGTTTTGCGGCGCTGGGGGCTTGCCGACCCCATGGCCATCGCTGAGGCTGTCAGCGCGGAAACCACCCTGCACCTTGAGGTGCACGATGTAGAGGCCGTCATCCGGTTCTTGCAGGACAACCAATTGCTACAGCCACCTGCGGGCAGCGCGGGAATTTTTGCGCAAATGGTACACAAGCGCAAAGGGACAGCGTGGGAATGGCTGCTGCACAACTACCTTTTCTTTCGCATACCTCTGATCAAGCCCGACCGCTGGTTGAACCGATGGGCAAGCTCGTTGGACTTTTTTTTCTCCAGGCAATTCTGGATGCTCAGCACCGTGGTGCTGTTGCTGGGCATCCTTGGTGTTTACCGCGAATGGGATCGTTTCACCACGACACTGGTTGACATGTTCAGCTGGACCGGCCTGGCGAGCTATGGCTTGGCTCTGATCGCTGTCAAATCATTACACGAGCTGGGGCATGCCTGTACTGCCAAGCGATTTGGTTGCCGAGTGCCCACCATGGGTGTGGCATTTTTGGTTCTTTGGCCCATGGCTTACACCGATACCAATGAGGTGTGGAAGTTGACCAGCCGACGCCAGCGCATGCAAGTCGCATCGGCCGGGATCCTGACAGAACTCACGATTGCCGCTTGGTCAACCCTGGCTTGGGTACTGCTGCCGGATGGCACACCAAAATCATTGGCGTTTGTTTTGGCCACGACGACTTGGGTGAGCTCGATCGCCATCAACGCCAGTCCCTTCATGCGGTTCGATGGCTATTTTTTGCTCTCCGACTGGTTGGGAATGCCCAATCTCCATACCCGTGCGTTTGCCTTGGCACGCTGGGACCTGCGGGAGAGACTGTTCGCGCTTGGGGAACCGGTTCCTGAAATTTTTCCCCGGCCTCGGCACATGGGCATGGTTCTTTTTGCCTACACGACCTGGATTTACCGCTTGGTGGTGTTTTTGGGCATTGCCGCAATGGTGTATGCCTTCTTCATCAAGGCCGTGGGCATTTTGCTGTTTTTGGTGGAGCTCTGCTGGTTCATCTTGCTGCCGCCCTACCGGGAGTTTCAGGCTTGGCGCCTGCGCTGGCCGGCACTACGCGCCAGTGGCCGTGCGCTTCGCAGTGGTTTGATTGCGTTGGCGCTGCTGGTGCTGTTTGTTGTGCCATGGCCCACACAGATAGCAACCTTGGGGCTGTTGCGTCCAGCAGAACAATTTATTATTTTTGCCCCTTCTCACGCACAAGTGGTTGAAGTTCCATTTACTGAAGGAAGCCAGGTCAAAAAGGGTGCCGTGCTGCTGCAGCTGGTATCCCCAAACCTTGAAAGCCGTGAACTGGCGGCCAAGGCCAAAGCTGAGCGCATGCGCTGGAGTGCATCCAGCGGCGCATTCGATGCAGAACAACGTGCTCAATGGCAGGTTTTGCAGGAACAACTGACAACGGCCAACGCCGAACTGGTCAGCATACAGGCTGATGCACTGCATTACACCCCGACAGCACCGTTTGATGGTGTTTTGCGGGACGTGAGCCTGGAATTACGCCCTGGCGTGTGGCTCAGTGCGCAAGAGCCATTGGCGCGTCTGGTGGCTGACCAGCAGCAACAAGTCGTTGCCTATCTGGAGGAAGAGGAAATTGCACGGGTGACTCAGGGGGACAAGGCACGTTTTTATTCCGAAGGACTAGAAGGTCCCTTTATGCCATTGGCATTGGTGCGCATAGACCCAGACGCCAGCCGTACCCTGCCAGACGCTCAACTTTCAAGTACCTATGGCGGCAATGTATTGGTTCGTGAAAAAAATGGCTTGCTCTATCCCGAGAAAGCGGTCTATCGGGTGACGTTCAAGGCGACAGGTGCCTCGGGCAAGTTGGCAGGCCACACGTGGAGAGGGAAAGTTGTCATTGCAGGTCAATGGACCTCACCGGGCATGCATTTTCTACGTGCTGCAATGGGAATTTTTTGGCGTGAAACAGGGTTTTAATTGAATTCACTGCC
>CAIOAQ010000113.1 GCA_903856025.1 uncultured beta proteobacterium | reverse complement strand
GGCAGTTGCCACATTTCGGAGAACTGCTGGTTCATGTTGATGATGCAGCCCTCCTGGTCCATCAGCAACACGCCGTCCGCAGTGGCTTCCAGGGTGGCGCGCAGACGCGAGCCCATTTTTGAGAGGTCTTCTTCAATCCGGTTCTGACTCGACAACGGCGTGGCCCGCAAGGTGTAAACCAGGGGTACTTCGCTGATGCGGTGAACTGTTTTGGATACCTGCAGCACGCTGCCATCTTCACAGCGCAAGGCGCTTTCCACGTCGACGGCTGAACTGCGGTCACGCATTTCATCCCAAAAAAACATGTCGCTCAGGGCGCATTCGAGTTCGCCAATGGTCTGACCTACCAGTTGGTCAACCGGGTAACCCAGTATTCGGCTGGCACCGGGGTTGGCGGCGGCAATGGTCAGTGCCTCGCTCTGCAGTACCAACAGCACCTCTTCGCTGGCTTGCAGCAGCAGGGCTTTGAAATCAGGTGCTGGGTCTGTCATGGCAGCTCAGGAGGCTTTGTTGGCATCAGTGCCGTCAAAAAAATACGTCACCCGCTTGCGAGGGTTAAGGTAAGCCATGGCTTTGGGCGGTAGCAATGCTGGTGCAATGGCCTTGGTGATGGTGATCTCCGGTGTGTCTTCAAGGTTAAGCATCATGGCTTCGTCTTTGGGGATTTTTTCGTCGTACAACAAAATCCACGGGCGCAGGGGCTTTTTCGGGTTCACGGCCGTGACCGTGGCCAGCATGTCGTTGGACAGGTGAACGATGGACCCAGGCGGATAGACCCCCAGGCTTCGAATCATCAGTTGCAGCGCGCGGGTGTCAAATTTGGTTTTGCGCTGGGCAAAGATGAATGACAGCGCTTGGTGCGGGGTGAGCGCTTTCTTCAGGTTGACTGGGTTGCACAAATTGTCGTAGTAGTTGACCAGCGAGACGAGACGGGCGGCCTCGGTCATTTGATCACCCTTGAGCTTGTTGGGATAGCCGCTGCCATCGATGAATTCATGGTGCTGGGCGATGATGGCCAGTGCCCCTGGCGGCAGTCCCAATTTTGCGCCAATTTTGCTGCCGTATTCCACATGCATCTGGCGCAGGCTGCGCTCTGCGCTGTTGTAATCGTCGGGGTCTTTTGCAAGCACTTTGTCCGAGATGTCGATCAGACCGACATCGTGCACCATGGCTCCAATGCCCATATCACGGGCCACCGCAGGATTGAAGCCAAGGTCTTTGGCGAGCATCATGGACAAAATGGTGACGTTCAGGCTGTGAAAATAGACTTCTTCGCCGCCTACTTTGTCCCCCATCACGTGCAGGGTGGCTTCTGGGCAGTCCAGAAAAGCGTCCATCATCTGGCCCACCAGATCACCCATGTCGCTAAGGGTTTCCTGTGGCCTGGACAACAGGTTTCGGTTGAGATTCTTCATGGTCGCCACCGCTTTGCCAAACGCGCGTTCCACGTTGACGATGGCTTGCTGGCGTTGCGCGATCAACACTTTGCGTTGTGCATTGGCCTGCACGGGTGCTTTCGGCTGCACAGGCACAGATGCCGGGGCTAACGCCGGAGCCGGTTGGCTGTGCAGCGATTGGATGACTTCAGGGTCACTTCGCGTGGGGTCAATCCGGTAACGCTCCAGACGTAGGTCGCGTAATTCACGTACCTGCAAGTCGCTTCTGATTTTGAAATTGCTGAGCGTGAAGTTGTGTTTGAACCATGGCAGATCCAACATCACAAACAAACCCGGGCGCAGGTGTTCCGGGTCAATGTACAACTGTTCGGTATCTGGTGACGCGACGGTCATGAAAGGTCTTGAAGGCTGAAGTAAGTAGAGATTCTCACACAGCATCCGTCTGACGGCTTGGCAGCACTGCACAGTCCTTTCGGCACTACAAAAAATGCAGTGGCTTGTGCTTGCATTACGAGGGGCTAAGGCGGATAGGCGAAAAAAAAAGCCACCCGAGGGTGGCTTGTAAAAGTTCCCCAAGGGGAACGTCGTTGGAAACTTCTCGCGTTTGAATTTCAAAAAAACATCCAAACCGATTCTCTTTGCTTCAAGACTGTGACAGCAGCTAGGACGTACTTTAGCGG
>CAIOAQ010000112.1 GCA_903856025.1 uncultured beta proteobacterium | reverse complement strand
CCGCCCGTTATGTTTTTGACCAGCGCCGTGAAAAAGAACGTTGCCGAGCGACCGTATGCGTAGCTGTAAAAGTTGGTGCCACTTGACACCACCACCAAAGATTCACCAATCTGAAGCTGTGCACTGGATTGACCGTCAATGGTGTTGCTGCCAGTGAGCGCAATGTTCAGGATGCCGGTTCCATCGTTTTTCAGGATGACGTTCCAGCCCGATCCAACACCTACCGCAGATGGGAGTGTGACGGTACCAGCGCCGCCAGTCCACACATAAATGGAAGACTGGTCAGATGGCAACAAGGTATAGGCGGACGAGAACGTGTTGACCGCAGTGGTCGTGTTCAGGGTGTTGCCAATGGCGGTCAGGCCATAGCCATCAAGGTCGGACGCATTGGCCGCAGAGGTGCCAGCACCGAACTGCACCTTACCCCAAGTGCCGGGAACGGTGTTGTTGGTTGTGACATAGATGAACTGCGCAATGCCGGGGTTCACCGTTACGATGGCACCACCGGCTGAATCCACCACGTAGAAGAGGTTGGAGCCAATGTTGCGGATCAGGATGCTTTGACCATCAGACACCTGATTGGCTGCTGGCATGATCAGATTCCAGCCACCAGCGGTAGCGGTCACCTCAATGATGCTGGCAACAACTTGGCTGGTGTTTCCGTTCACCGGCCATTGCAACGTGGTGTTGGCGGTAAGTGACAGGCTTTCATAAGAAACCTGCGAGGGGCTTATTGTGTCCCCAGAGTATGGATTAACGTAGCTGGTCATGCTGCTTCCTTTTAACTGTCAACGGCAATCGCTTGGCGATCACCAACGCGAGCCACATCCTCAGTCTTGAGGGAGTTCAGGGCTTCTGTGTACTTTTGCTGGAAAATGACTCGCTGGTCGTTTTTCAGGAATGGCATGGCCTGCAACAAGGTGCCGAACAACATGGCATTGGGTGCATTCTGGGTGAGCCAGTTTGTCTGGTTGGTCGAACTCAGCGGCTCAATGCGCTCGTAGTACAACACCTCAAAGTTGTAGGCAGAGTCTGGGGTAGGGGCAACATACCAATGATCCCAGTCGGTGTCGGCGTAAAACTCAGGCACGCTGGTCTTGCTGGCGTCGGGCCAGTAGCTCTTCAGGTACTCATACTTACGCAGATACACCGGCTGGCGACTTCCGGCTACGACGACGTTCATGGATACCGTCTTGCGCCAGCGTGCAGGCTTCTGAAGCACTGGGTTGGCAGCGGTCATGGCTGACTCTGCGATCTGCAATTGACCCAGAGTTTTGATCTCTTGCGCAATCTCGAATTCGGTGAGGGAGATGAAGGTGGGTATGGCGTCAACAACGGCAGCGTCTTTGCGCTCTAGGTACTGAAGCACCGTGGCGGTAAGGCTTTCATACGTCATGACCCATGAGGGTGTAGTTGCCATAGTTGTCCTTCAGGATTATTTGTCGGCCTTGTTGTCGAGCTTGTCAAAGATTTGCTTCAGGATCGCCTTGACCTCGGTGATGTCGGCACGGTAGTCGTCTTTGGCAACGTAACTCAACGGCATTTCATTCACCTTGTCT
>CAIOAQ010000111.1 GCA_903856025.1 uncultured beta proteobacterium | reverse complement strand
CATCGCCGTGGCCAAAGCCAGCGGCATTGAGCTGACCACCGACGACCCACACGCACACTGGGTCAAGGCGGCGGTGGGTTTGCCCTGTGAATTCAAGGCCTCCATGATGCAAAGCCTGGAGGCAGGGTCCATCACCGAGATTGATTACGTCAATGGCGCGGTCGTGCGCCAAGGTGCCTTGTGTGGCGTGCCGACCCCGGTCAACCAGGCACTGGCGGCCTGTGTCAAGGGCATCGAGCGCGGCCTGCAGGTCAAACAGAAGTAAAGCATCATGACAAACAATAAATCTTATGTAGAACACGTCGCCGTGCGGGTGCGTGACATCCAGTGGCACATCCGGTTTTTCCGTGAGGTGCTGGGCATGGACGTGCGGGAAATCGCCGGTCCACCCGAGTCGCCCAGCCAATACTGGACGATAGGTGGCATGCAGTTGATGAGCACACCCGACTTTGAAGCGCCGCCATCTGCCCAAGCCGGTTGGCTGGCGCACCTGGGCATCATGGTGCAAGACCTGGAACTGGCCCTGACCGATGCACAAGCCTGGGATGTCCACGCCCTGCCGCAAGGGCGCAACTGGCTGCAATTGCCTGACGGCCTGGCGCTGGAATTGATCCAGGCCCAAGGCGACGGCGTGGCCCAGGCGCTGGCTGTCAAGTCGCGCGGCTGAAGCCAACACCCTATTTCCCCAAGGAACCCACCATGCCCAAACCCGACATTCTGTTCACTACCCCAGAGAAATACTGGGACGATGCCAAAGAGGGCGACGAATGCACCAGCCCCAGCTATGTGGTTACTGCCGAGCGCATAGATGCCTATGCCGAACTCACCGGTGACTTCACCCCCGTGCACGTGGACGAGGACTACGCCCGCAAAAGCCACTTTGGACAACGTGTGGCGCACGGGCTCATGGGCCTGTCGGTCGCCGATGGCCTGAAAACCCAGAGCGAGTACCGTTTTTTACCGGGCATGTCGCTGGGATGGACCTGGGATTTTGTGCTGCCCATTGCCATCAACGACGTGCTGCACATCAAGTTCCGCATCGGTGCCAGGCGAGCGTCCAAGAGCAAACCGGACTGGGGCATCGTGGTCATTCCCACCGAGTTGATCAACCAAAAGGGGCAAGTGGTGCAAAAGGGCGAACACCGTCTGATGGTGCCGCGTCGCCCTGCATAAGTAGTATCAATTGAATAGCAATTAACCAAGTATTTACAAGGGATAGAGGTCAATTTATGCATGCATCTACACAAGCCAAGCCACTGGCAGGATTTCGCGTCATCGACTACAGCCACTTCTTGGCGGGGCCTTTTCTGTCGCGCTGCTTGGCCGCCATGGGGGCCGAGGTGATCAAGGTCGAACGCCCCACCGAAGGCGATGCCGGCCGCCACCACGCCTATTTCATTGGTGACTACAGCGGCTACTTTTTGCAGCAGAACATGGGCAAAAAGGGGCTGTGCGTGAACCTGCGTGACCCCCGCGGGCTGGCGTTGATGCACAAGCTGACCGACACCGCCGACGTGTTTGTCGAGAACTACCGTCCCGGCGCGCTCAAGAAGCTCGGGCTGGGTTATGACGAGTTGTCCGGGCGCAACCCCGGCCTCGTTTACTGCTCGATCTCCGCCTACGGCCACACCGGGCCAGACGCGCACCGCGCCGGGTTTGGTCTGATTGCCGAAGCCAAAAGCGGCATCATGGCCATGGTCGGCAACCCCGGTGAAGCGCCGCCGCTGCTGCGTGTGTCGCTGGGCGACATGTACACCGGCATTCACGGCGTGGCGGCGATTTGCGCCGCGTTGTTGGGCCGGGTCAAGTCCGGCAAGGGCCAGCACATTGACCTGTCGCTGTACGACTGTCTGGTGTCGATGCACGACTACGCGGTGCAGTGCTACACCTTGTCGGGCGGCAAAGAAATTCCGGTCCAAACCGGGCACGACATGCCCAACTCGACGCTGTACGGCGTGTTCTCCGCCAAGGACGGCGATTTGGTGATTGCCGCGCAGGTGGACGATGCGTGGAAGCGTTTTGCCAAGCTGGCGGGCGGCGACACTTTTGCTGCCGACACCCGGTTTCACACCAGCGCCGGGCGCAACGACAACCGGCTGGAAATTCTGGCGGTCGCCAAAGCCTGGGTGGGCGCACGCTCTGTGGCCGACTGTCTGTCGGCGCTGGATGCGATCGACGTGCCCGCCGCCAAGGTGCAAAACATTGCCGAGGTGCTGGTCGACCCGCAAATCATTGCCCGTGGCATGGTGCTGGAACAAGACCACCCGGTGCTGGGCAAGATCAAGCTGCCCAACCTGCCGTTTCGCTTTTCCGGTTGCGACACATCGCCCACCTGCGTTGCGCCGGAAATGGGCCAGCACAACCGCGAAATCGCCCAGAGTCTGGGTGTAGATGCGGATGAAATCGATGCCATGGTACGCGATGGCGTGCTGTATTCCCCCGCTTGAATCTATCAAAAACAATAGCTACTTGTGCTTATTCTGCGAGGGATAGAGATAAAAATGTCTTAGCAATGATCCGTGTCCAAGCACCTCGAAGGTGAGGTGATGGGATCATGTGACCGGGCTTTGAGGTGGAAGGCGCGCGTTAAGGTCGCAGGCGTACTGATCACCTCGTCCCGCGCGTGATTTCACCTCAAAACCGCACGCACATGACCCCGTTGCCTCACCGCAGCGACACCCAAAAAGCAGAAAGGACTTCAAAAATGCAAGACCACTACGCTGTCATCGGCAACCCCATTGCCCAAAGCAAGTCGCCCATGATCCATGGCATGTATGCGCAGGCGACTGGGCAGGACATGGACTACAACAAGATCGAAGGCCCCTTGGGTGGTTTCAAAACTGCCGTGGACGCGTTTCGTGCGGCAGGTGGCTGCGGGTTGAACATCACCGCGCCCTTCAAACTCGACGCGTGTGCCTACGCCACCCACAAGTCCAAACGTGTGGAGTTGGCAGGTGCGGCCAATGCCATGAAGTTCGAGGGCGACAAGGTGCTGGCCGAAAACTTTGACGGCATTGGCCTGGTGCGCGATGTCACGCACAACCTGCACATGCCGCTCAAGGGCAAACGTGTGTTGCTGCTGGGGGCCGGCGGTGCGGCGCGCGGTGCCTTGTTGCCGTTTCTTGAGGAGCAACCGGCAGAACTGGTGATTGCCAACCGGACCCTGCAAAAAGCGTTTGATCTGGCGAGCATTGGCGCGCAATGGGGCAGGGTACGCAGCAGCAGTTATGCCGACCTGGAGATGCACCGTTTTGACCTGGTGTTCAACGCCACTTCGGCGAGCTTGTGTGGCGAATTGCCGCCGGTCCCGGCTTCTGTGTTCGCACGTTGCAATCTGGCCTATGAGTTGGCCTATGGCAAAGGGCTTACGCCATTTTTGCGACTGGCACACAACTCTGGTGTGGGTCAGCTTGCCGATGGCGTGGGCATGCTGGCAGAGCAGGCGGCTGAGGCCTTTGCCTGGTGGCGTGGTGTACGACCGGAGACACAAGAAGTGATCAAAGTGCTGACCGTACCGCTGGTTTAGCGGTCTATACTTTGGCAATGAACGAATCGGTACATTCAACAACGCTCGAACCATCGCGTAACCCGCGCGAAACCACCCGGACCAACGACCCGGCACGCACCATGGCGGGCATTCTGGAAGTGGCCACCCAGGAGTTTGCAGAAAAGGGCCTCAGCGGCGCGCGCATTGATGCCATCGCGGCTGCCACGCTCACCAGCAAGCGCATGATTTACTACTATTTTGGTAGCAAAGAGGGGCTGTACATCGCCGTTCTGGAAGAGTCCTATCGGCGCGTGCGCAACATTGAAGCCGAACTGCATCTGCAAGACCTGGACCCAGAGACTGCGTTGCGTCGCTTGGTTGAGTTCACCTTTGACCACCACTCTGGCAATGAAGACTACGTGCGCCTAGTGATGAACGAAAACATGGCGCGCGGCACCTACATGGCGCAAAGCAAAAACATGCAGGAACTCAACGTTCCCGCCATTGCCGCCATTCAGGCGCTGTACGACCGCGGTGTGGCGCAAGGGGTTTTCAGGCCAGGGCTGGATGCCATTGACATCCATGCCTCCATTTCAGCGCTGACTTTTTTCAATGTGTCCAACCGGCACACCTTTGGCCTGATCTTCAAGAACGGCGTGGCCACGCCGCAAGCGCAGTCTTTGCGCAAACAAAACATCGTCGAGATGGTGGTGCGCTACGCCAAAGCCTGATGCGGGGCTGAGCGACTTCGCGTCACCGCATTTTTTGCACCTGTTCCACTGATGTTTTAGGCCGGTCGCGGCGGGACGGGCCGACGGTGCCTGCCAATCCACTGGGAAAAATATTTTCAAAACCTAGGGTTTGTCCTAATGAAATAAAACTAACCAGTTCGTACATTAATGCTTGAATTCAAAAGAAGCCTGTGAAGCACGCATTCGATGGCGGTATGGCGCCGTCAGCACACGATAAACCGGAGAGACAAGCATGACCAGAACTGACCGCGGAACGGTGCCCCTGCAGGTGCCAGATTCCGAACTTTTGGAAGGCGGTGGACACCACGCCGGCTACCACCGCTTTGCGCCGTGGGTGGAATACTCTTTTGACATATTTCTGGGCTCCGTGCTGTTCATCGAACTCGTGCTGCTCTTTGGCAACACCGCCATGCGCGGGCTTTTTAACAACTCGCTGGTCTGGGCCAACGAGGTTTCCGAATACGCGCTGACCTGCCTGGCCTTCATCGGTGGCGCCATTGCCTACCACCGGGGCATGCACATGGTGGTGCGTTTCGCCATTGACCGCATGCCCAGTCGTCTGTTGCAGTATGCAGAGTGCGCTCGCCACTACATCGTGCTCATCTCCGCTGCGATCGGAGTTTTCTATGCCGTTCCGATGTGGAAAAGTGCCTGGACGAACTCGACCATTGTGTTGCAAGTGCCCAAGTCCTGGACCTTGCTGCCCTTCATGATTGGCATGGTGCTCACGGCAATCTTCGCAGTGACCGAACTGGCTCGGCACACGCGTCGCCAGAATCTGGTGGCGGGCTCGGTGGTCGTCGCGCTGGGTACCTTATGGTTTCTCGGTCAATATTTCACCGGCCCGTGGGATGGTCCTGCCGGGGTGGGCTTTGCGCTGATGATGCTGCTGGTCTTGGTTTTTGCGGGTGTTCCGATCGCCTTTGTGCTCTCGGTGACGGCCTACATCTACATCTATGGCTCGGGCGAGGCCGATCCCATGGCGGTCTCGTTTGCCCTGACCAACGGCATCAGCAGCTTCATCCTGCTGGCGGTACCGTTCTTCATACTGGCGGGCAAGGTCATGACCGATGGCGGGCTGACCAAGCCGCTGGCAGATTGGGTCATGGCCGTGGTGGGCCGACTCCAGGGCGGCTTGCTGCAGGCGCTTGTGGTCGCCATGTACATTTTTTCCGGCATTTCTGGCTCCAAGATTGCTGACGTGGCCGCTGTGGGAACGACCCTGAAAGGCATGCTCAAGGAGCAGGGGTATGAAGAAGCCGAAAGCGCGGCTGTGCTGTCAGCCGCCGGCATCATGGGTGAAACCATTCCACCCAGCCTCGTCATGATGGTGCTCGCGTCCATCACCACGCTGTCGGTGGCGTCCTTCTTTGTCGCCGGTGTCGTGCCTGCCGCTTTGCTGGGTTCATGCCTGATGGGCATTGTTTACTACCGCGCACGAAAAAACAAATGGCCCCGGTGTGCCAAAACCACCTGGCCGCAGCGCGTCAAGATCACCGCACTGGCATTGCCCGCGCTGTTTGTGCCGATCATCCTGATCGTTGGCATTGTGGGCGGCATCGCCACCACCACCGAGGTCTCTTCTCTGGCCGTTGTTTATGCCATGTTCGTCGCCGTGTTCTTTTACCGCGGGATGACCTTCCGATCTTTTCTCACCACCATGGCCGACTCCGGCACCATGGCGGGCATGGTGTTGTTCATGGTGAGCGCGGGCAGCGCGTTTTCATGGACGCTGGCGGTCAGCGGTCTGCAAGATGTCGTGTCAGGCTTTTTGGACACTTTTGGCGGCTCGTCCATCGCGTTCATGGCGTTCTCGATCGTGCTCATGATCGTCATGGGTTCGATTCTGGAAGGCTTGCCATCCCTGCTGATCTTTGGCCCCATGTTGCTGCACATGACCCAGCAGTACGGCATTGATCCGATGCAATTCGGCATCGTCATCATCATCGCCATGGGCATCGGCACCTTTATTCCGCCCTTCGGCATCTGTTACTTCGTGACCTGCGCGGTGATGGATACCACGGTCGAGAAGGTCACGCCCCGTTTTCTGCCCTACCTGGCCGTGTTGGTCGTCGGGCTGATCGTCATCGCCATTTTTCCGTCCATCAGTCTTGCCCTGCCGCACGCACTGAATTTGAAATAAATGCCCATCATTTCGTGTCCCAAAGTCAATCACCTTCAGAAGTTCAAGGCATGAAATCAACGCTCAAGTCAGTTCCCACAACCTTAAGTTAAACCCCGGAGAATCGTATGAAGCAATCCAAGAAGTTGGTTTCCACATTGGTCACAGCGGCCGTGCTGCTGTCCGTTGGTGCTGCAACCCAAGCCGCAGACAAGAAATTTGTCCTGAAGCTGGCGCACTCGGACTCGGTCGATATGGCCATGTCCCGCAAAGCCGTCATGTCAGACTTCTTTGCCAAAGAAATCAAAGCCAAGAGCAACGGACAGATCGAGGTGCAGGTCTTTGGCGCAGGGGCACTCGGTGGCGAGCGCGACCTGGTCGAAGGTGTCAAGAATGGGTTCATCCAGGCGGGTCTGGCTTCTGGCCCGATGGCCACGTTCTACCCGAACGCCATGGTGACCGACATTCCTTACTTGTTCGCCTCTGAGGCGGTTGCCGATCGGGTGATGGACGGTGCGTTTGGTCAAAAGCTTTCGGCTGACTTCAACGCCGTCACCGGCATGCACAACCTGTGCTTTGGTGAAGTCGGCTACCGCCATTTCACCAGCAACAAAGCCCCAATTCGTTCACCCGCTGACCTGACCGGTTTGAAGATTCGCGTCATGGAAACGCCGCTGTACGTCACCGAGATGAAGTCTCTGGGCGCGCAACCTACCCCCGTGGCCTGGCCTGAAACCTACACCGCCTTGCAAACCGGCGTGGTGGACGGACATGAAAACGTGGTGCCTTCGATCGTCAGTGCCAAGATCTACGAAGTGCAGAAGCACGTGACGCTGGACGGTCACAACTACGGTGTGGACTGGTTTGTGATCAGCGACAAGTTCTACAAGAGCTTGCCGCCTGATCTGCTCAAGGTGGTGCAGGATGCTGGCAAGCACGCGTGTGCTGAAGAGCGCCGCGTCAACCGTGTCTTCACCGCCGATGGCATCAAGACGCTGAAGGAAAAAGGCGTCACGATCTATACGCCGAACGCGGGTGAATTGGCCCAGTTCAAGAAGGCCACCCAGCAGCCCGTCATCGATTGGCTCAAGACCAAGGTCGACCAGAAGTGGATTGACGAGTTGTTGGTGACTGTCAAAGACGCTGAAACAAAAAAATAGGGTCTGCCCCTGAAAAACACCAGACCGACCCAGTTTCGGAGTCGGTCTGGTGTCCTTTCGGGCGATGCAACTGGTTGCAAGCCACCAAGATGTGGGACGCAACCAGACAGGCCTTGATTGAGAAAGTACATCATGCAACTTACAGCCTTTAGTCCGACAAGGACGCATCCGTTTTCCGAGTACCTTATGAACTGGTTTGGCAAACTTTTCTCTGAAACCCCTTCAGAGCCACCGCCCACTTATAAAGAAAATGCCGTGGTCCTTGATGTCAGAAGTCCCAGTGAATTTGCCTTGACGCACGTAGAAGGCGCATTGAATCTTCCCATCAAAAAATTCGGAAAAAGTTATGCATCCGTGGTGCCTGACAAGGCCCGGCAAATGGTGGTGTATGGCGATGCTGAGGCGCGATCCGATGTGGCGACGCAGTTTTTGAAGTTGCAGCGCTACACCAACGTGATCGATGGCCAATCGGCTGCTGACGTGGCCAGGCATCTCAATCGCAAGATCGTGTAGCCACAGACCCGCGCCATGGCAAACCGGAAAACAGCGGTTTCACCCCTTCGGATAGGCATTCTCGGTTGTGCCCATATTGCGCGGCAGTTTGCCAGGGATGTGGCCCCCAGTGCGGATGTCAAAGTGGTCGCCGTGGCCAGCCGTCAGCTCGATACCGCAGCAGAATTTTCTAAATCGTTCGGCGTTGCACGGCATTACGGCCACTACGCGGCCTTGCTGTCGGATGTGAACGTCGATGCCATCTACCTCCCGTTGCCCAACAGCATGCATGCCGACTGGGCCATCCAGGCGGCCGAGGCTGGCAAACATGTGCTGTGTGAAAAACCCTTGTCCCTGGGCCTGGTGCAAGCGCAACGCATGTTTGAGGCAGCCCGCAGCCATAAGGTCATGCTGCTGGAGGCGTACCCGTACTACTTTCAGCCGCAGACCGCAGCCATGCTTGATATCCTGCGCGCAGGCGACATCGGAGCCGTGCGCTCGGTGCAAGCCAGCTTCGGGTTCACCCTGTCCAATCCTGGAAACAATATCCGGCTGAACCCCCAGTTGGGCGGTGGTGCTCTGCTCGATGCCGGCAGCTATGCGCTGAGCCTGATCCGTCTGGTCATGGGCTGCGCGCCGCAGCGGGTGCACGCCGAGGCCACCTGGGCTGAGACCGGGGTAGACATCAGTTTGATGGCCACGCTCTGCTACGCTGATGGCCGTCGTGCGCAGCTTTCCTGCGCCATGGACACGGCCTACCAACGCATCGCCACGATTGCAGGCAGTCTGGGCGTGATCCAGACGGAATTTCAGAATCACACCGCCAGCCGTGTGGGTGACAACGCCTATGGCTACATCCCCAGCCGCTTGAGCGTGCGCCGTGGCACTGCCAACTCGATCCCCTATGAAGACGTGGTTTGTGGCTCGGGCAGCGGTTTCCGCTTTGCCGCAGAAGCTTTTGCACAGGTGGTGCGTCAGCGCGACTTCGATGCCATTGAACGCGCCGCGCAGGCCAGTCTGGACAACGCCGCCACGCTGGAGGCCATTGGGCAAAGCGCACGGCTCGGGCAGGCCGTCGAGGTGGTCTATGCCGGTGGGCTGATCTAAGCAACCCCAGCAGTTGGTAGCGCGGGTAAACCCTTATTGCAATTAAACTAACTAGTTCGTACATTAATACTCGAAAATTAAAGGAATCCTCATGAAAATTCTCATGCTCCACGGTATCAACCACAACATGTTTGGCAAGCGCGACCCCAAGCAGTACGGCACCATCACGCTTGATGAAATCAACGCCACCTTGACCGCGCTGGGCAAAGAGTTGGGTGTTGAGGTTGAGGCTTACCAGACCAATTGCGAAGGTGCGATGTGTGAACGCATCCACCAGGCTTACCAGGACGGTGTGGATGCGGTGTTGATCAACGCCGGGGCCTGGACGCATTACAGCTACGGCATTCGTGACGCGCTGGCGATTTTGACCTGCCCGATTGTGGAACTGCACATGTCCAACATCCACGCCCGCGAGGAATTCCGCCACAAGTCTGTTTTCGGTGAAATCGTCATGGGGCAAATTTGCGGCTTTGGCGTAGACAGCTATCTGCTGGGACTGCGCGCCGGCGTATCGGCCGCCAAAGCGCGTGCCACGGTTTGATTGCTAAATATTAAAACAATAGCAACAATACAAGTATTTACGAGGGCTAAAGCCCGTTTAACCATATAAGCATCATGAACATCGACGGCAACACTGAGGTCATCGCACACATTGGCTTTCCCACCTACGCCTTTCGTGCCCCACTGATCTACAACCCGTGGTTTGCCAAGATGGGCATCAACGCCATCGTGGTGCCCATGTCGTGCCAAAGTGAGCCTTACCCCCGCTTTCTGCGCACCATCTTCACCATGGGCAACATCCGTGGCGCACTGATCACCATGCCACACAAGGTGGCCACCGTGGGCATGCTTGACGACGTATTCCCCACCGCCGCCATTGCGGGCAGCTGCAACGCCGTGCGCCGCCTGGCCGACGGTCGTTTACAAGGCGACATGTTCGACGGCGAAGGTTTTGTACGCGGCATCAAGCGCAAAGGGTTTGATCCCCAGGGCCGGCGCGCACTGGTGATTGGTGCCGGCGGTGTAGGCAGTGCCATCGCCGCGTCGCTGGCCGCGGCCGGCGTGCTGGAGATGGACTTGTATGACAAGAACGATGCCTCTGCCAAAGCCCTGGCCTCGCGTTTGCTGCAACATTACCCCAGCATGACCATCCACACCGGCAGCAATGACCCGGCAGGCTACGAGTTGCTGGTCAACGCCACCCCCATGGGCATGAAAGACGGCGACCCGCTGCCGGTCGACATGGACAGGGTCGATGCCAGCACCTTTGTCGGAGAAGTGGTCATGAAAACCGACATGACCGCTTTTTTGAAAGCCGCCCAAGCCCGAGGCTGTCGCATTCAGATTGGTTCGGACATGCTTTACGAGCAAATTCCGGCCTACCTCGAATTTTTTGGCTACCCGGTGCCGACGCCAGATGAACTGCGCGTCGCCGCGGCCACTGCTACTGTCACCACCGCTGCAACAGCTGCCACCGCTTGACTCTTAAATGTAGGAGTCCAGCCCTCTGGCGAATGGTTTTGGAGGTTCTCCAGCATTCGCCCAGAGGCTGGGCTCCTACAAAAAACCATTGACCGAACAAGGAGCGATACACATGTCCACATCCACCTTCACCCCCGACGTTTTGATCTCTGAAGTGGGCCCGCGCGACGGCCTGCAGTCCGTCAAGGCGACCATGCCCACCGCCGACAAATTCAAATGGATTGACGCGTTGGTGGCGGCCGGTCTTCGTGAAATTGAAGTCGGCTCGTTTGTGCCTGCCAAACTGCTGCCGCAAATGGCCGACTGCGCGGACGTGGTGAAACACGCGCTGCAGCACAAAGGAGTCACCATCATGGCGCTGGTGCCCAACCTGCGCGGCGCAGAAGGCGCGCTCAAATCCGGCGTGCACAAGCTCACCATTCCGTGCTCCGCCAGCGAGGCGCATTCGCTGGCCAATGTGCGCAAGAGCCGCAAAGACATGGTCGAAGAGGTGCGTGCCATCGTTCGCCTGCGCGACGAGATCGCCCCCGGCGTGAAGATCGAGGCCGGTCTGTCCACCGCGTTTGGCTGCACCATCCAGGGCGAGGTGACGGACGACGACGTGGTCTGGATGGCCGAGCAAGTGGTCGCTGCCGGCGTGGACGAAGCCGGTCTGTCAGACACCACCGGCATGGCCAACCCGGCGCAGGTGCGTCGCCTGTTCAACAAGGTACGCGCCGCCATTGGCCACAAGACCGGTGCCGCCCACATGCACAACACCCGTGGCCTGGGCCTGGCCAACTGTCTGGCAGCCTACGATGTGGGTGTACGCACTTTTGACGCCTCATTGGGTGGTCTGGGTGGCTGCCCCTACGCGCCCGGGGCCTCGGGCAACGTCGTCACCGAAGACCTGGTGTTCATGTTCGAGGCCATGGGCATTCGCACCGGCGTGGACATTGAAAAACTCATTGCCGCGCGCGAACCCTTGATGGCGGGGCTGCCCGGTGAGCCGGTTTATGGCATGACGCCGCTGGCAGGTTTGCCCAAAGGCTGGAAATAAGTGATAGCACTCTAGCCTTTATTGACGAGGGCTAGAAGCCAGTATTTCATATAAATGTTCCTGCGCATCGTTGGCATCGTCTTCCCGATCTTCATCCTTGTGATGATCGGTTTTGCCTACGGGCGCAAGCGCCGCCCGGACATGCTGGTGGCCAACACCATCAACATCAGCGTGTTTTTACCGGCACTGTTTTTCTCAGCCCTGGCGGGCAAAACCTTCAATCTGGCAGACAACACCGGCATCGCCATCGGTTGTGCGGTGGTGGTGCTGGGCTCTGGTGCGCTCACCTGGCTGGTGGCACGGTTGCTGGGCATGGACCCCAAGACCCTGGTACCCCCGTCGATGTTCAACAACGTCGGCAACATGGGCTTGCCGCTGATGCTGCTGACTTTTGGCGACCAGGCGCTGGGGGCGGCGGTGGTGTTGATGCTGGTGGTGACGGTGTTGCAGTTCACCGTCGGCATCTGGCTGCTCAGCGGGCGATTCCATGTCGCGATGCTGTGGCGCGAGCCCTTGCTGGTGGCTGCCACCGCAGGCATTGTGGTCAGCCTGACTGGCATGACGGTGTGGCCGCCGTTGATGGTGGCTGTCAAACTGCTGGGTGACATTTCTATTGGGCTGATGATCTTTTCGCTGGGCGTGCGGCTGTCCACCGCGCAGTTGGGGGCCTGGCGCATCGGCGTGGTCGGCGCTTGCGTCACCCCCATTACGGGTATGCTGGTGGCTTGGGTGTTTGGCTGGATGGCGAACCTGAGTTCGGTCGAGCAAAACATGTTGTTTGTGTTTGGTGCGCTGCCGCCAGCGGTGTCGAGTTTCATTTTTGCCGAACGCTACGGGCAAGAGCCTGAAAAAGTGGCATCGATTGTGATGATTGGCAACGCGTCAGCCCTGTTGTTCATACCGTTGGCGCTCGCGCTGCGGCTGTAAAGGAGCTTATGGATTTACCGATTCACCAACTGTCCATGACGGTGTTGATGACCCCGGACACCGCCAATTTTTCAGGCAATGTGCACGGCGGAACAATTTTGAAACTGCTCGATCAGGTGGCGTTTGCCTGCGCCAGCCGCTACGCCGGGCGCTATGTGGTGACGCTCAGCGTGGACCAGGTGATGTTCAGGCAGCCGATCCACGTGGGCGAGTTGGTCACTTTTCTGGCGGCGGTGAACCATACCGGCTCGTCGTCCATGGAAATTGGCATCAAGGTGATTGCTGAAGACATCCAGAAACGCGTGGTACGCCATGTGAACAGCTGCTTTTTCACCATGGTGGCGGTCGATGATGACAAGAAGCCCGCCCAGGTCACACCTCTGCAGCCAAGCACCGCCGACGAGCACCGCCGACACGCCGCCGCCGAGCTGCGCAAACAGATGCGCCGCGAAATGGAGCAGCGTTTTGCTGCCACCCGCAACAGTATTGAACCGGTTTGAGTTTTGTATGAAAAATCGGCTTCTGCCGCTTGGTGAAAAGCGTGAGCAGCTATTTGGATCTACCTCTGCTACGTGGGAGCTGCCAATGAAACCTGAATCGCAGCCGAACGGGCATAGCCCATAGCACAGGTGATGTATTGTTTGACGCGGTTCGTAGTCAAGAAAGACTCACGTTTTAGCAGCCCCAACTGCCGGCGCCAACTCCGCGGCCACTGCATCGAGCAAGATGTGGGCGGCTACCGGTTTGCTGAAGAAGCGCCGGAAGCCCGCGCCCAGGGCCTCGACGTTGCCCACACTGTCGCTGTAGCCAGAGCACAAAATAACAGGCAGTTCGGCGCGCGAAACAAACAGTTGTTGTGCGAGCGCCACGCCGCTCAGGCCAGGCATGGTTTGATCGGTGATGACCAGGTCAACTCGGGTCTTGTCCAGTTCAAATGCAGCTAACAGTTGAAACGGGTCGGTGAATAGCCTGACGGTGTAACCTGCGCCTTCCAGCAGTTCACCCAAATAGGTGACCACCGCAGGCTCGTCGTCGAGCACCCAGATGTGTTGACCCGTGCCGGCTTGTATCGCCGGTTGGCTATCTTGGATTTCAGGGGGCAGATCTGACGCCAAGGCAATGGGGAATAACAATCGAAACCGGCTGCCTTTGCCCAGCTCGGACGTCACCACAATGTGCCCTTGACACCGACGCAAGATGCCTTGCACCATGGACAAGCCCAATCCGGTGCCTTTTCCGACCTCTTTGGTGGTAAAAAAGGGATCGAACAGGCGAGGCAAATGCTCGGGGGCAATACCGGCACCGTTGTCAGTCACGTCCAGAGCCAAATAGCTGCCAAACAGTCGTTTTTGGCTGGCCGAGCAAATTTCACCACTCACTTGCAACTGGTGCAATTGGACATCGATCACCCCGTGCTCACCAATGGCATCGCGCGCATTGATGATCAGGTTGACCAGCATCTGGTTGAGTTCCCCCGCATCCATGCGAATTTTCAGCCGGTCTTTGATGACCTCATGCAGCGCAATACCGGCAGGTATGGAGTGCCGCAGCATGGAAAACACATCGTCAACCACCGCAGCGGGTGAAATCACAGTCACGCTGATGTTGGGTTGCCTGCGGGCAAAGGTGAGCATCTTGGCAACCAGGTCCCGGGCGCGCTCACTGGCGTTGATGATTTCGCGCAAATAAGCCGCCAGCTTGCTTTGTTTGTCCGGTACAAAACGGTCCAAGGCCAGATTGGAGTAGCCCAGAACGGCTGCCAGGATATTGTTGAAGTCGTGTGCAATGCCGCCAGTGAGTTGCCCCAGAGCCTCCATTTTTTGCGACTGTTGCCGCTCCAGATCATGTTTGATGGCTGCGGCATGTACGCGTTCGGTGCGATCACGAACAAATGTAAAGAAATGACTTGATTCAACGTCATACGTCGCTGAAATATCAACATTGAACAAATCCCCTGACTTGTGGCGATGCTGGGTTTCAAATCGACCGGAACCAATTTGACTGACGAGTTGAAGATGCGCAAGAACTTCGCTCGGCTGTTCTTTCACCTCTAACTGGTCAATGCGCATGGTCAAAAGTTCTTTGACTGAGTAGCCAGACATCTTGGAGTAGGACTCGTTGACTTCCAGCAATCGCCCGTTGAAATCAACTACCCAAAAACCATCAATCGCGTTGTCGAGCACTCGTTGGTGCCGTTGTTGCGCGTTCAGCCGATCCGTGACGTTGTCCCCTACGATCACAAAGCCTTCCATCGCGCCTTCTTCGTTACGCAATGGGGTGACGGTACGGTCAAAAATAAAGCGCTTACCACCAGCGCTCACAATGTGAACCAGTCCACGCCAGATGTTGCCTCGTGTGACGGTAGATTGAATTTCCAGGGCCTGGAGCGCATCTGGTGTCAGTGGCGCAGAAAATAGGCGCAACTTGTCAGCCTGATCAGCAAACAAAATGGGACTCATATTCATGGCTGCCCGGTTGCGCCAGCGCACCTGGCCTTGCATATCAGCCACCAGCACCGGTGTTGCAGTGGAATCCAGCGCCAGAGAATGAATGCGCAGCGAATTATCCTAAAAACGGCAGTTACCCAGCCGCTACGAGCCGGGCTGGCGGTAGCCACGGCGGCAGTGGACGGGTGATTTTCGCAACCACGTAGTCCAGGAACGTCTTCCAACGATCCGTCTGAGGCAACTGCTCCGCAGCAGCCCTTACGTGACTCAAAGCCACACGGATATTGGCGATGAGCGCGAGCAGCTTGTCTTTGGCAGCGTGCATGGGCGTCAGATACAAGGTCGTTTGTCCAGCATGTTTGACGGCTCGCCCCACGCTTGCCAGTAACAGCGCACGACTGGTAATGGCCTCCATGCGGGCACCCGGCTTGGCCGCTCGGCAATACCATGACCACCAGTTGTACACGAGTGCTACGGCGCGAGCACTGGTTTGGCAACGCTCAATGTCCTGGGTCGTAAAGCCGCCCCATCCCCATTGATTTTTGAGCTCGTCAAACCCGTTCTCACAGTCAGCTCGGTCACGATAGAGTTGACCCAAAGCGTCCAGCGCGTAGGCGCTGTTTGTCACCAGCACCGCGTACTCCCAAGCCTGAACATCTTTGTCCGGCATCAACAACTCAATTTGCTCGCCCGGCTCGTTCCTGGTTTTTCGACTCAGCGCCAAATCGGTTTTAACGGCTCGACGCAAGACAACCACCCGGCGAGGCTTGTCCCAGCCCGAGAGCTTGAGGGTATCTTCAACCGCGCTCCAGCCTTGGTCGCTGGGTCCCGGTGTGCTCCAGTCATCACGCGCGAATTGGCGTGAGAGCAATTTTTTGACACCCACGGTTTGGCGCAGCTTGAACAGGTAGGGCTGGGTGCGCTCCTCCAACTCGGCGATGAAGGGTTCGTTGCCAAAGCCGCAGTCGCCTCGGACCAAGGCCGGACGCTGTTGTGGCGGGAGCTTTTCCAGCACGCCGATCAGGCCAGGACGCGCCTTGGCCGCGCTGTGTTCTTTGCCGGGGGAGACGACGACGTCCAGCACCAGGCGCAGATTGCCAACCCAGTACGTGTGCAGCGCGTGGCTGGGACGCCCGGGTTTGTGTGGGTTGTAGCTGACCTCAGCACCGCTTTGTTTACCGTACAAAGGTTTGACGGTGGTGTCGATATCCAGGATCCACGGGGTGCTCAATGCCGCCTGCACGCTGCGCAGGAGTTGAGGCCCCAACCAGGTCTGGCTTTGCTCAGCGTTCATGCGCGACAGCGAGCGCCGCAGTGCGTCTTCGCTGATGATTTTCTTCATCCCCAGAATCTGTGGACTTACCGTGTCGCCTCGCAGCCCAGTGATGTGAGCGTAACGATTGTGCCCGGCCAGTATCGCCAGCAGCCATGTGCCCAGTACATCGTGTTTGCTTGGTGCGTTTGGACTGGTGTAGCTCAAGGGGCAACTCTCGATCCAGGAGTCGTAGATGCCTGTGGTGGCCAAAAACTCAGCGAAGAATGTCAGCTGTGCATTGGGCGTTGCGCTGGCATCATGGTCCCACTGCACGTGAATTCGACCACCGGGAGTGTCCACCACCATGGCCTGCTGTGCCTGCGTTTGCACCGCCAGTTGATGCCTTTTTGATTCACCCATTTGGTGACCTCGTGAAATCCGTTGAAACTGGCGCCCAGTCTAGCTTGCAGCCGGTTTGCGCTCTGTCAACTGCCGGAAATAGGAT
>CAIOAQ010000110.1 GCA_903856025.1 uncultured beta proteobacterium | reverse complement strand
GGGAAATGATTGAATGACGTGCCATTACGATACTACCGTTGGGGCTCAATTGCCAGTCGTCCCCTGATCGGGAGATTTGGCACTCCAACGGTCTCGATCACGTTGCAATGAAAGACAAACGTGGCGCCATAACGTGTGGGTGCTTTGTTCAATTTATCGTAGACCTTTTGCCATCATGCAACTCAGCTGGCCACAATGAAACAAGGCCATTCCTCTGAAGTCACGAAAATTTGGGCTGATTTTTTAGCTGAACCGCTGCTGCCATTTGATCCACGTATGACATGACTTCAGGGAATCGCAGAAACTCCGGCAAACGTGCAAGTCCTGGGTGTTTCAGATAGCCAAGAAGAAAATAGTGTTCTGCTGCACCAGAGGTTGTTATGTCAAAGGTGCGAAGGTCGGTCAGCTCGCCTTTTGCAATCATCATACCGATGCAGTTACACAGATAACAAAGCCCCAGGCGTGCACCTCGGGCATCAAATGGTGACCTACAAGGCGTCACCATTACCTTGGCAATGTCGCGTACATCGTCAATCAGAGCAGGTGGAACCTTCCAGGTCAGCATGAGCAGGCTGCCGATTTCTCCCGCACAGAGACCCAGTTGCTCTTGCTCTCGGCGTGCTCGTTCAATCGGCCCAGAGTGTGCAAGGCTGATCACAGTCGCCTTGTCCAACAGGGAGTAACTGGTCAGCGGTCCGAGATAGGACAGAACCACCTGTGTGACCAGATTGCCGGGTTCTGGCAGGTGCAACAGTTGAGCCAGCTTAAAACACAGTTCACTCGAGTAGGCGCTGGCTTTCCATATCGTTTCGTAAAAGCCTTTTAACTCTGGGCTGGTCGTATTGAAAGATGCGTCGAGCATGTACTGCATACAAATTCCGCGCACCGTGTTCATACCCAAGTACGTGGCAGCCTGACCAATGCTACCCAGCGGCCGCTGGAGGCCATACATAGGCGAATTGACGCTGGCCAACACCTTGGCTGCAATCTGGGGTTCCCCTACCATGAGGTCGTTGAGAACTGCGGAGGTCGCAGTCGCCAGAAACTCTGCCGAAACCAGTTTGTCCAATGCGTGGGGCGGCCGCGGAATAGTCTGCATTCTGGCGACCAATGAAGTCAACTGGGACGATGGCAACTCAGCCAGTTGTGTCAATTTCAGGTTCACAAGGTCTTTTGGGGCGTCCTTGGCGGCGATTTGCGTCTGAGGTTGACTCAGATTGCTAGAGGCTTGCTTTGTAGAAGCGGCTTGTTCAATGTCAATGGCGACCGGCATTTTTGATTTTTGAACGCCTTCCGCATGACTCTTTGGGGCATGCGGGCTCTTTTTCTTGCTGCTCATCCCCATGAAAATGGCAACCAGTAGTACAAGTCCAAATGCAATGTAAATAGTCACGTCGATGCTTTAACAATGGATGTTTTCAACCAAAGGATTGATGCTTTTCTGTTAATTACATTCCTCTGATGGATGATCTTACGGCAATTCATTGGTGATTGAATCAGCTGATGCATTGGCTGCTGTCTAAGCTTGTGTTTGTGAGACGGCTCAACACTCGTGCTAACACCCGATATGGGTGTGCCGGGCAAAAAAAACCGGCCAGGAGGCCGGTCTACAAAACAGAGGTTTTGACTTTAGTAGCGGTTGCCACCACCATAGCCACCACCGCCACCTTCGCGACGGCCGCCACCGCCGCCACCGAAGCCGCCGGTACGTGGTTCCATCGGCCGTGCTTCATTGACGACCATGTCACGTCCATCCACGGACTTGCCATTCATGCCGCCGATGGCTGCTTGCGCCTCCGCATCGCTGGACATTTCCACAAAGCCGAAGCCCTTGGAGCGGCCGCTGTCGCGGTCCATCATGACCTTGGCAGAAGATACAGTGCCGAAGTCCGAGAAGCTTTGGTTCAAGGAATGGTCATCCACTGAATAGGAGAGGTTGCCGACGTAAAGTTTTTTGCCCATTTTGGGATCTTTCAAAAAGCGTTCACGGTTTCAATGAACCATGCAACGCGGGGAGATTGACGGACTTGGTAACAAGACCGTCAACGGAAACTACACCTGACTACATCAAGGCAAGAAGAAGGGAGACGGGACAACGACCCGCAAGAAAATCCAATTTTTGGATTCGGGTCAAAGGTTCGATCGGAAGGAAAAATATGAAACCGAAGTAAAGCTTGCCACTTTGGGAATTTGACGACCGGGTGGGCTGAGGCTATCGGCCAAAAGGGTGTGGAGGCGGCTTTGGAGTGCCGCAGACCGTGTCAGATTTCAGCAGCTGCAAAGGTAAGCGAATTGCAACTGCGACGCAAGTTTACCAGTCAATCAACACCGGGTGCATTTTTATTGAAGCCATGCTGCCCATTCATTGGCGTAATCATTGCCGATTGCGCCTCTCTGGCAATGTCTGAATTTATTCCTATAACACTACCCTCAACGGATTTGAATGCATAAGGTGGATCGTCAGACCAACGCACGGTCTTGATGCATTGTGCGGTAGCGCAGTCGAAGGTCAGTGTGGCAAGCGTATTGAATGGCCAACACTTAACCGCAATATCGTGTGCCATATGACCCTTGTAGGGCCCGTAGATTGCTGGTTCCCATGCGTCAAATCGTCTGACGTAAATTGTTATCTTGGCATGGTAGTTGCTGTATTCAATGCAACTACCGATCAATACCATGCGCTCGCTTGTCTATTTGCCCCAACTTTGGGCGAAAATACACCTCTTACTGGCTCGGCAAGTACGTTGCCCATTGCAGTTTGGGCGTAAGCGCCCGACGAATACCCTTCTTGCGCGTGGCCGATAGGTCGTGCAATATTTGACGAGTTGCAGACCCTGATGGTGTGCACTCAACTCAGATAAGTGCACACCATGGAAACT
>CAIOAQ010000109.1 GCA_903856025.1 uncultured beta proteobacterium | reverse complement strand
GGCTTCGATGCGGTGGCGGGTTCCTTCTTCCTGGAAGACCAGCTCTTCAACCGGATCGTGGTGCCATACCCCGTGAACGTCAGCGACCGGATCTGCCTGGGCGTGTGCCAGACGGCCACCGAGCGCAGGCTCTTTGTCGGAAAGATGGGCGGTGAGGTGCAAAGCGCCAGCAAAGCATTGGCACCCACGGCCGGATACACGGCACTCAAGCTTTATTGAACGGGGAATCCCCCAAACACGGGCGCTGCATCGCAAGGTGTGGCGCCCATTTCATTTGCATACCCCAAAGAAAGGGAATGACCCATGATGGAAGAGGGCATGAGCATCAAAGGCTCGATTACGCTGGTGCTGGCCAAGCCCACGGGCGAGGTCGAGGTGGTCCACAGGGACAACATCATCGTCAACGGCGGCTTCGACTTCGTGGCCGACGCGATTGGCAACTCGGGCAGCCGACCGGGCGTCATGGGCTGGATTGCGGTGGGCACCGGCACCACGGCCGCTGCCGCCACGCAGACGGCACTGGTCACCGAGATCAAGCGCAACGCGGCCACTTACGCTCACACCGCTGGCACCAAGGTGTTCACCTTCACGGCAAGCTACGCAGCAGGCGACGCCACCGGGGCACTCACGGAAGCGGGCGTTTTCAATGCCGCCACGGCGGGCATCATGTTCGACCGGGTGGTCTTCCCCGTGGTGAACAAGGGGGTGGACGACAGCCTCACGGCCGTCTTTACCTTCACCATGAGCTGATCGGGCACCTGAGATGGCCGAGACCGTCAACGTCTCCAGCTCCCCGGGGCCCAATTACAGCTGGTCCTCAGGCACGTTCACCTGGGGGAGCGCCACGGCAGGCAAGAACTGGTCAACGGCTTACCCGGCTGTTTACGCCCTGAGCGTGGCCACGGACCTGAGCTTTGCCGAGCTGGTTCAGAAACTGGGCATCAAGCGCAGTTCCGAGAGCCTGGCCTTTGCAGAAAAGCCCAGCCGGGCGGTGACCCTCAGCAAGTTCGAGACCTTGAACTTCGTGGAGACCTACACCGACCTGATCGCCTTTGTGCTGCGCTTTGTGGAGTCGCTGACCTTCTCTGAGAAGTACGCCCGCTCCGGCACCAAGGCAGTGTTTGAGGTGTTTCAGGTGGCCGAAGGGCTGGCGCGGCAACTGGCCTTGCGCAAGTACGAGACGCTGGCGCTGGCTGAGACCTACACGGACCTCATTGCCTACGTCCTGCGCGTCGCGGAAAACCTGAGCTTTGCAGAAAAGTCAGCCAAGGCCATGACCAAGCCGCAAGGCGAAATCTTTGGCATGAGTGATGCGTTGGCCCGTTCACATGTCAAACGAGTAGCGGAAACCTTCTTGTTTGCTGAGGGCTTGGGCAGAACAGTTGCGTACCGACTGGCCATCAGTGAGGGCTTTGCCATCGCCGAGGCACTGCGCCGGGCCCAGACCTTGAAGATCAGTGAAGCCCTGAACCTTGCCGAACAGTATCGTCGCCGGGCCAATGGGGTGATCAGCGACATGATCGTTGCCAGCACCGAGATCACCGAGCAGGACTTCATGGACATCCTGGAATCAGGTCACCCTCCCGGGTACACCAACTTCCGGGATTTCATCCAGGGCGACTACACCTACCAACGCGCGCTCTTCAGGGCAATTCTGACTTCCAGCAATGCCGACCGTGGCTACATCGATGGCCTAAGGGTGACGGTAGACGTTCCCGATGTCTTTGACCGGGGCACGGCGCAGGTGGTCACAGCCGCCAATGGCGTGACCGTAGTCTTCACCAGGCAGTTTCGTGTGGCACCGGAAGTCACGCTGACCTTCAAAGGCGGCACCACCATTGCCATTCCCCGAATCCTCGGTTCAGTTTCTACCACCGGCTTCACCGCCATTCTTGAAAACACCTCTGGAACCCGCGTAACGGGAGCCATTTCTTGGGTTGCCCAAGGGTATTGATAGGGTACTAAATGCAAAACTACACCGAAATTCCTTCCACTACGACGCTCTCGGACTCGCTGTCGCAGATCCTGAACAATGACAAGACGGCGTTGTCACTCTCCAGTGGAACGGCATTCCCGACTGTGAATCTGCAGCAGGGTATGCCGTGTTTCAGGACCGATGAACAAAAGCTCTACATCCTCACCGTGGTCAGTCCCGTCACGTGGAAGATGGTCATTGACCTGTCGGCCACGGTGGGCAAGGTGGCCAATGCAGATCTGCTGGACGGCATTGACTCCACCGGATTTGCACTGAGTGGACACAACCACGATGCCGCATATGCGGCGCTCGGTCACAACCACAACACGGCATACCTGGGTATCACGGCCAAAGCCGC
>CAIOAQ010000108.1 GCA_903856025.1 uncultured beta proteobacterium | reverse complement strand
GCACAGGTAAGCAACCGTCACGCACTGCCGGCCCCCGCGCCATCACGACGCGCACCGATGGGGCGTGTCAGTCCTCAATTGGCTGCGCCAAATCGTGCAGGTGGTAATTTCAAACCATATTGACTTTTCTGAACGTCTTTCCAGAAAGCCCTGTGTGCCACATACCAAATTCAGCGACCGTGAATTCAAGCGAATCAGCGAGATCATGTACGAGGCGGCAGGCCTGTCGTTCAATGATTCCAAAAAATCGCTGATCCAGTCGCGCCTGTCACAACGCATTCAGCGTTTGGGGCTGTTGGGCTTTGGGGACTACATCGCATTGCTGGAAGACGAGTCGCAGGCCGCAGAGTTTCAGATGGCGGTGGATTTGCTCACCACCAATGAGACCTATTTTTTTCGTGAACCCAAGCACTACGAGGTGTTGGAGCAAGAACTCGCCAATCGCAAAACCAAAGGTCCGATTGCTGTCTGGAGTGCTGCCTCGAGCTTTGGCGACGAAGCTTACAGCACCGCTATGTTGCTGGCTGACATGCAGATGCTGGGGCGTATTGGGCCAGACTGGTCCATTTTGGGAACCGATATCAGCCACCGCGTGCTGCTCAGTGCCAAGGAAGCGATTTACCCGGCGGATCGACTGCGCGCAGTCAGCCCCCAGCGACTCAAACGCTACTGCCTGCGTGGCGAGGGCGACTCCGAGGGGCAAATTCTGATTCAGGACAAAATTCGGCAACGGGTGCAGTTCGGGCGCTTGAACCTGTGTCAGCCAATTGACGCTATCGGTCCGTTTGATGTGATCTTTTTACGCAATGTGCTGATCTACTTTGACGTACCGACCAAGATTGAAGTGGTGGACAGGGTATTGGGCGTGCTCAAACCCGGCGGATTGTTTTTTCTGGGCACGGCAGAGGGACGGGTGGCCTGCAAAACGCCGCTGCAAACCTTGCAACCCGGTGCCTTTCGTAAAGTTGGTTGAATGGCAGTGTTTGATCTTTTACCGGGTGATGTGGCCTTGGGAGAACGTGGCGATACGCTCAAAACCCTGCTAGGGTCTTGCGTGAGTGTGATCCTGACCGACCCACGCCGCACCGTGGGAGTCATGTGCCATATCGTGCATGTCGGCCATCCCAATGCGGCCAATCACAATAACACGGCCTTTGGTTCGGTGGCGATGGCAGACATGACCAGGCGTCTGTATGCCATAGGTTTTTCTCCACGCAGTTGTGAAGCCTATGTGGTGGGTGGGGGAAACATGTTTCCGCAGTTGACCACACACCATCACGTGGGGTTAAACAATGTTGATTGGGTGATGGGTTACCTGGATCATCACAAGATCCCCGTGCTCAAAGAAGATCTTGGTGGCACGGGTTATCGGAAATTGGTGTGGACGGTTGGGCCGGATGAACCGTCAGTCGAAACTGTATTTTCAAGTTGAGGATTAAGAATGGTTGTTAAAGTGTTCGTAGTAGATGACTCTGCCGTGGTTCGACAGGCGCTGGCACACATGCTTGCAGGCAATGCGGAAGTTGAGCTGGTTGGCAGTGCGCCCAACCCCCTGCTGGCCATGGAAATGATTCGTAAGAATCCGCCCGATGTGTTGCTGCTGGATATTGAAATGCCGGGCATGGACGGGTTGACCTTTTTGCGCCAGATCATGAGCAGCAATCCGATTCCTACGGTGATTTGCTCCACCCTGTCCACCGAGGGGAGTCGTGTGGCGCTTGACGCCCTGAGTGCCGGTGCGGTAGCCGTGTTGGCCAAACCCAAGCTGGGCTTGAAACAACACCTGGACGACTCACGTCACGAGATGATTCAAACTCTGAAAACCGCAGCCCGTTCGCGTCCACGCCCCAAAGGCGCTATGCCTTCAATAGCTGTTTCCTCAGTAAACACGGGGACTAGAGCTAAAACTGTACATGCACCTGTGCTCAGTGGTGTGCATGCTTTTGCCATGAACAAGCCGGTGGTGATTGGCAGTTCTACCGGCGGCACCCAGGCGCTGGAGCTGGTGCTGACCAGTTTGCCTGCAGACGCGCCCGGCATTGCCATTACCCAGCACATGCCGGAGAAGTTCACCGCCATGTACGCCCAGCGCCTGGACGGTATTTGTGCCATGAACGTGCGTGAAGCCAAAAATGGGGACCGGCTGGAGCGTGGTGTGGCCCTGATCGCGCCGGGTGGACTGCACATGCAGCTGACCAAATCCAACGGCCAGTATTACGTCAAGGTCGTGGACGGTCCGCCAGTGAACCGCCATAAACCGTCGGTGGATGTGCTCTTCAAGTCCGCTGCGGACTGCGCCGGGCGTGATGCGCTGGCCATCATCATGACCGGCATGGGCGACGACGGTGCACGTGGCATGAAAGCCATGCACGACCTGGGCGCGCGATGCATCGCCCAGAACGAAGAAACCTGTGTGGTGTTTGGCATGCCCAAGGAAGCCATCAAGTTGCAGGCGGTGGACGACATCCTGCCGCTGGAGAGCATGGCCAGAGCCATTCTGCAGTTTGACTCACGCGCCTGATTCACAGCTATCAAAATTCAAAACGAGGACTCCCTATGTTGTTAACCGAAGACCAAGAAATGATCCGCGACGCGGTGCGTGCATTCGCCCAAGCCGAGTTGTGGCCAAATGCCGCCAAGTGGGACAAGGAACACACTTTTCCGAAAGAAGTTCACAAAGGCCTGGCCGCGCTGGGTGCGTATGGCATTTGTGTGCCCGAAGAACTGGGCGGCGCGGGCCTGAACTACCTGACACTGGCCTTGGTATTGGAAGAAATCGCGGCGGGCGACGGCGGCACCAGCACGGTGATCAGCGTCACCAACTGCCCGGTCAACGCCATTTTGATGAAATTTGGCAACGCAGCGCAAAAGAAGCAGTGGCTGGAACCTCTGGCGCAGGGGCAGATGTTGGGTGCCTTCTGTCTGACCGAACCGCATGTGGGCAGTGATGCATCCGGCCTGCGCACCACCGCTGTTAAAGACGGTGACAGCTACGTCATCAACGGGGTCAAGCAGTTCATCACCAGCGGCAAATACGGCGACGTGGCCATTGTGGTTGCCGTCACCGACAAGGGCGCGGGCAAAAAAGGCATGAGCGCGTTTTTAGTGCCCACCAAAGCCCCTGGCTACACCGTGGCGCGTCTTGAAGACAAGCTGGGTCAACACAGCAGCGACACCGCGCAGATCAATTTTGACAACTGCCGCATTCCTGCCGAGAACCTGATTGGCACCGAGGGCCAGGGCTACGGCATTGCGCTGGGTGGCCTGGAGGGCGGGCGCATTGGCATTGCCGCGCAAAGTGTGGGCATGGCGCGCAGCGCGTTTGAATTCGCTGTGCAGTACGCCAAAGAACGCCAAAGCTTTGGCACTGCCATTTTCAACCACCAGGCGGTGGGTTTCAGACTGGCCGAGTGCGCCACGCAACTGGAGGCGGCCCGCCAACTCATCTGGCACGCCGCCAGCTTGCGCGATGCCGGCAGACCCTGCCTGAAAGAAGCCGCCATGGCCAAGCTGTTTGCCAGTGAAATGGCCGAACGCGTGTGCAGTGTCGCCATTCAAACGCTGGGTGGCTACGGCGTGGTCAGCGATTTTCCGGTGGAGCGCATTTACCGTGACGTGCGGGTCTGCCAGATTTACGAAGGCACGTCAGACGTCCAGAAGATCATCATTCAAAGAGCATTAGGCTGAGCAAGGAGACACACATCATGGCAATCACCAAAGGTTTTCAGGCACTCGTTGACGAGGCCATGGCGCAGGTCAAAACCTATTCGGTGGACGAGGTTAAAGCCCGCCTGACCGATCCCAAGGTGCAAATTGTGGACATCCGCGATGTGCGCGAACTCGAGCATTTGGGCACCGTGCCGGGCTGCTTCAACGCGCCGCGTGGCATGCTGGAGTTTTGGGTAGATCCGGCTTCGCCGTACTACAAGCCGGTGTTTGGGGACGACAGCAAGGAGTACATTTTGTTTTGTGGTGCCGGTTGGCGCAGCGCGCTGGCCACCAAGGCGCTGCAAGACATGGGCATGACCAATGTGGCCCACATCGACGGCGGCTTCACGGCCTGGGCCAAGCAGGGTGCACCTGTGGAGACGTTTGAGGCGCACAAGGCGCGTCGTCCGTCGCGGTCCTGACCCCTGCCGCACTGCCAGCCCCAGTTCTACGATGGAATCAGGCCGATGCGGCGCTCAGCTCCGCGGCTGTCCCCCGCCCTTTGGGCTCCTCCTTGATGCCGCTGCGCTGAACGCCGCGTCGGCCTGATTCCGAGGAGCGGTTTTTGGCTTTAAGCCAGGCGCGCCAACTGGTCTTTCACCTTGGCTACGGTGGCTTCAAAGTCGGCCAGGCGCTTGCGCTCTTGCTCGATCACGGCGGCGGGGGCACGGGCCACGAAAGACTCGTTGCCCAGCTTGCCGTTGGCTTTGACGATTTCGCCTTCCAGTCGTGCCAGCTCCTTGCCCAGGCGCAGCTTTTCAGCGGCCACGTCGATTTCCATGAACAGGCAGATGCGCGCTTCGCCCACCACAGCGACAGGTGCGGCCTGGGCGGCGGCGGCCCAGGCGGCCTCATCGTCGAACACGCGCACTTCGTTGAGCTTGGCCAGCGCTTGCAGCACGGGAGCGGCACTTTTCATGAACGCCGATTCAGCGGCTGAGGCCATTACAAACAGCGGCAAACGGGTGGCTGGCGACACACTCATCTCGCCACGCAGGTTGCGGCAGGCATCGACCAGGGTTTTGAGCTTGGCGACATGGGCAATGGCCGCCTCGTCAATGCGTTCGGGTTGGCTGACGGGGTAGTTGGCAACCGACACGGATTCACCGGCACGCCCAGCCACAGGGGCCACCTTTTGCCAGAGTTCTTCGGTGACAAACGGGATGATCGGATGCGCCAGCCGCAAAATGGTTTCCAGCGTGCGGATCAGGGTGCGGCGGGTGGCGCGCTGTTGCGCGTCGCTGCCCTGCTGGATCTGCACCTTGGCAATTTCCAGGTACCAGTCGCAGAACTCGTTCCAGACAAAGTCGTAAATCGTGCTGGCCACGTTGTCCAGGCGGTATTCTTCAAAGCCTTGTGCCACCTGCGCCTCGGTTTGTTGCAGCAGCGAGACGATCCAGCGGTCTGCCGCGCTGAAGTCCAGGTAGGTGCTGGCGCATTCGGCTGGAGCGTGGTCGTTCAAACCGCAGTCTTGGCCTTCGCAGTTCATCAGCACAAAGCGGCTGGCGTTCCAGAGCTTGTTGCAGAAGTTGCGGTAGCCTTCGCAGCGTTTGCTATCAAAATTGATAGAGCGACCCAACGAAGCCAAGGATGCGAAGGTGAAACGCAGGGCATCGGCACCAAAGGCGGGAATGCCGGTGGGGAATTCTTTTTCGGTGTTCTTGCGCACTTGCGGTGCGGTTTCCGGTTTGCGCAGGCCTTCTGCGCGCTTGTCCAGCAGTTCGGGCAGGGCGATGCCGTCGATCAAGTC
>CAIOAQ010000107.1 GCA_903856025.1 uncultured beta proteobacterium | reverse complement strand
GCCTAAATAGAGGAGACCTCATTGGAAAAATTACCAACACATGGCCGTGTAAATTGCACCACGTGCTTTAAAGGATGCACCGCACCGGTGAGCTTTGATGCCACCAAAAGGACAGAGGCTGATTGGCGCATTACATTGAACCCACTCGCATGGGGCAATGCAGAACCCGAGATCATCGTTCTCGGGTTTTCAAAGGGGCCAACTCAAACTGGCGCGTTGGCAAGTGCCGAGCATGATCAGATCGCATACAAAGGGTCACGCACAAACGTTGGCAAGATACTCAAGCGAGTCGGTCTGTTGCAGCAAAAAAACGGCGAAGACCTGGGAGCTGCAGTAAGTCGATTGATTTCTGACAAAAATGGGAAATTCCATTTCGCATCATTGATTCGATGCACTGTTGAGCGCCAAGATAAAGGGGTATGGAAAGGCTCAGGTGGCGGCATGCTCGACAAGTTCGTTGCAACGGGGTTTGGTCAGGAGGTGTCGACCAACTGCGTGAGCAGCTTCTTGAAGAGCGTCCCAACGAAGACAAAGTTAATCGTTATGTTTGGAATGGGTTCGAAGCTCAACTATGTCAATGAGTGTTTTAGACTCTACGAAAGGGTGCGTGGGGGAACCTGGCGATGGATTAACGATGTCGCCTATACCGACGGCAATGTGACTATCGTTCATGTTGAGCATTTCGCATCACAGGGGAATCTGATTCCGCGCTGGTTGGGCGAACAAGATCATGATCGATCTCGGTTTGGAAAATTAGCGGAGTGTGCGGTAAAGAGTGTTGCTAGGGCCGATTAAATCGACATCCAGACGGGTTGGCGCCGCTAATGGTCACTGCTTCGCTCATCGAAAAACTTCTGGCGTCCAGACTAGGGAAATGCGGTCTGTTCTTCTGATCGTTCACTGCCGTCATGCTGCGTGACAGGTTTTGAACGACCGCTATTTGGCGCTGAGTATGATGGTTCGACTGACGGGTTGAATCCGAGGCCCTATGCTGACATACCTCAGACGGGTATCTACCGGGAAATCCGGATTTCCCATTTTGAAAAAGTCTGGTTTTTTGTGCCATCGGCGCGTGCGCCGACCGCGCCCTGCGTGAACCGAGCCTTGGGTCTCGGCCTTTCAGGCTTGGTCGCTTGTACGCTCGCGGGGGCTGTTGCCACAACCCCCTGGCGCACTTTGTTTGCCCATCCCCCAAAAACCACCGACCCATGAACGGATCGGTCCTGTCACGCCTAAAAACTATCGTGCCATTCGCTGCGCTTTATGTCACGCCAGTTTCGGAACGGCGTGCCAGGCAAACAACCAATACGTTCCATCAAGCCCGACACCCCACCAAACGCCCGATCAAGTGGTGCCGGGGATTTGGTGGGGGTGGAAAAAACAACGGGCTCATTGAGTCCGTTTTTTACGTCCAAATACCACCCCTCCCGTCCCCAAGGGGAAGCGCCAGGTCAGAGCGAGAGGGTGATCAGCGAAGCCCTCCAACTCAACTTCAAAGGGGCTTTTCATGGATATCCGTCAGATCATCACCGACAAAATCATCAACCTTCTGGAACGTGGCACAGCCAAAACCGGGCCACGCTGGACAGGCGGCACGGCCACAGGTATGCCGACCAATGCCAAGACTGGCGAGGCATACCATGGCATTAACGTGCTGGTGTTGTGGGCAGAAATGGCCGACAAATCTTACGCGTCAAGCCAATGGCTGACCTTCAAGCAAGCCGCCGACATGGGTGGCCATGTGCGCAAGGGTGAAAAATCTGTGCTTTGTGTCTATTACCAAACCGTACAAAAGGATGAAGGCGACGAAGAAAGAAGCTATTTTCTTGCGAAGCCATTCTGGCTTTTCAATGTGGCGCAGATCGACAACTTGCCCTTTGACTTGGCAAATGTGCCAGCGACAGCCACAACATTCAACCCCGTGGATGAAGCAGAGCAAATTCTTACCGGAAGCCAGGCGCAAATCAGCTACGGTTATGACAGCGCCTATTACGCACCCAGCACGGACAAAATTTGTTTGCCAAATCGGGAGCGGTTTACAACAGTCGCGAATTTCTATGCAACCGCCTTGCACGAACTGACCCACTGGACCGGAAACGAAGCCCGGCTCAACCGTCAATTTGGTAAACGCTTTGGTGACGATGCCTACGTCTTTGAAGAGTTGGTTGCAGAGCTTGGGGCAGCATTTGCCATGGGGCAATTGGGCATGGTTGAGGCCACCATTGAGAACCACGCCAGCTATGTGACGAGCTGGATCAAGGTGTTGAAAGACGACAAGAAAGCCATCTTCACGGCGGCCAGCCAAGCCGCGAAGGCAGCCGATTTCATTCTGGCTGGTGGCTCCGTGGCTTGATCAAAATTGGGCACGCTGAACAAATTTGTCAGCGTGATTTTGATCGCATCGTCAGCTTCCCTCGTGATGACTGTCGTTGTCAGTCTGTCTACGAGGGGTATCCACGAACAGATTCACCGACTTGGTGTCGGTGAATCTGTTGGAGGGGCCGGGATTGTGCGGCTTTCAGACCGCCCCCACGCTGGACGCATGGGCGAGCAATCCCTAAATGCTAGGGCATTTTCCCCTTTGGCGCACATGCTGTGCTCAGCGCCCGTCTTTGCGCCTCGCGGCGCGCGACCCCCAGCTTTGCTGGGCTGCACTGCGATGGCCTAGCCTGAACGGCTGGCTATCTTGTTTGGTCATGCTGCCGCAATGACTGGTGCTGGACGCACCACCCATAAAGCTGGGGGTCGCGCGCCCCTTCGGTGCTTCGACGGGCGGGGCGTTGCCCCCACCTTCAGACCGGGTGCTTGGGCACCCTAAAAACGCTTGGGCGTTTTTTCAGAAGGCGGCTCCCCGGCCTTCGGTCCGACCGGCTGGGGCCGGTGCGGCCTTAGGCGCTGCGCCCTGGACAGGCTTGCATCTCGACCGGCGCGCAATGCGCGTTCGCCGGTCGTGACCAAGATAACAACAGCGAAAAACATCGTTGACACTTCAATAAAATCTCATTAAGATATCGGTATAGCAAAAATGATTTGTTGATATGGCAACCAAAAAAGACACCAAAGATCGCAGCATGTTTCTGAGGTTTAACGACGAAACCGGAGGGGTGCTTGACCGCATAAAAAAGTTACTAGGCGACCGCGGTGTCTCGGTCACTGACTCAGAGGTGGTCCGCCGATTGATTGACGAAGGCGCATTGCGGCTGGAAATCACTGATCAATTGGGTCTGCATGAAGATCTTGAAAAGCTCCAAATAAATCCACGACTGGGTCTATTAAATATTCAAACGCGGGAACGGGCAGGGGAGTCGTTAACGCGCGCCGAATTGGTTTTTCAATCGGCATTTTGGCTTGAAGCCTACCGTCCCGATGGCTTACGGCATCGGGAATGGGTGCGAAAGGAGCCGGTCGCCGCGTTGTACGCAATGCTTTATTGGATCGTGCGCTTGCAAGCTGAGACTGGTGACAAAGAGATATCTGATCAGCACGCTGATTTTTTCTCTCGCTGGGGTGGCGGTGGTCAGTTGGTCGTTCCCTCACCTCCTTCTGGTATGCCAGGTGATAGGTGGGTTAGTCCAGCGTTGGCGACACACATATGTCAGATGCTGATTTCGGCTGTGGATCTGGTCGTGCCGTTGGAAATGAAGCGGCTCAATGCCCTATTGCCACGGGCCGCAAGAATTACGGCTCTGCAAATCGCTCTTTACGGCTATTGGGCAAAGCAAAAGCTTTCAGTCCTAGAGGGGCCGAACGATGAGCCCGCATTTCCAAAGTTTTTGAAGCCCACCATTTCTCAAAATTTCCGAATTGATCCAATTCAATCTAAGAATGGATTTACGTGCGGGGTGAGCAAGCCCGGTTCATGGATTTTTTCTGTGAATAG
>CAIOAQ010000106.1 GCA_903856025.1 uncultured beta proteobacterium | reverse complement strand
GTGACCGGTGACGTGGGCAAGGCCGGTGTGGCGATTGACTCGGTCGAAGACATGAAAATTCTGTTCGACCAGATCCCGCTGGACAAGGTCAGTGTCTCCATGACCATGAATGGCGCGGTGCTGCCAGTGCTGGCGGGTTACGTGATTGCCGCTGAAGAGCAAGGCGTGTCGCAGGATCAACTCTCCGGAACGATTCAGAATGACATTTTGAAAGAGTTCATGGTGCGCAACACCTACATCTACCCGCCCGAGCCGTCGATGCGCATCATTGGCGACATCATCGAGTACACGGCCAAGCACATGCCCAAGTTCAACTCGATCAGCATTTCGGGTTATCACATGCAGGAAGCCGGTGCCAATCAGGCGCTGGAACTGGCCTTTACGCTGGCCGATGGCAAGGAATATGTCAAAACCGCAATCGCCAAGGGTATGGACGTGGACGACTTTGCCGGTCGCCTCTCATTCTTCTGGGCCATCGGCATGAACTTCTACCTTGAAGTGGCCAAGATGCGCGCCGCACGCCTGCTGTGGTGCCGCATCATGAAGGGCTTTGATGCCAAGAAGCCCAAGAGCCTGATGCTGCGCACCCACTGCCAAACCAGCGGTTGGTCACTCACCGAGCAAGACCCCTACAACAACGTGGTGCGCACCACCATCGAGGCGATGGCCGCGGTGTTTGGCGGCACGCAATCGCTGCACACCAACAGTTTTGACGAGGCGATTGCGCTGCCGACCGAGTTCAGCGCCCGCATTGCCCGCAACACGCAGCTCATCATCCAGGAAGAAACCCACATCACCAATGTGATCGATCCCTGGGCTGGTAGCTACATGATGGAAAAACTCACCCAGGACATGGCCGATGCCGCCTGGGCCATCATCGAAGAAGTCGAAGCCATGGGCGGCATGACCAAAGCGGTCGATTCCGGATGGGCCAAGCTTAAGATTGAGGCTGCTGCGGCCCAAAAGCAGGCGCGCATTGATTCCGGCAAAGATGTCATTGTGGGCGTGAATAAATACAAGCTCAAGACCGAAGATGCCATTGAGGCGCGCGACATTGACAATGTTGCAGTGCGCGAAGGTCAAATCGCGAAATTGAAAACCATCAAGGAAAATAGAGATGCAGCCCTCGTAAAACAAGCGTTGGATGCTATTGAAAACGCAGCGAGCAGTGGCGCTGGCAATTTGCTGGACCTGTCAATCAAGGCGGTGCGCGCCCGTGCCACTGTGGGTGAAATCAGCGACGCGATGGAAAAGACCTTTGGTCGCCATCGCGCCGATACACAAAAGGTGACAGGTGTGTACGCAGCCGCTTATGACAGTGCCCAGGGCTGGGATCAGCTCAAGAATGAAATCGCAGAATTCGCCACCGCGCAAGGCCGCCGTCCGCGCGTGATGATCAGCAAGCTGGGGCAGGACGGCCATGACCGCGGTGCCAAAGTGGTGGCCACCGCCTTTGCCGACCTGGGCTTTGATGTGGACATCGGCCCACTGTTCCAGACTCCCGAAGAATGCGCTCGTCAGGCTATCGAAAACGATGTGCACGCCGTGGGTGTGTCCACGCTGGCTGCAGGGCACAAAACCCTGGTTCCGGCGATTATTGCCGAACTCAAAAAACAAGGCGCAGACGACATCATCGTCTTTGTTGGCGGTGTGATTCCGCGCCAGGATTACGACATGCTGTACCAAGCTGGTGTCAAAGGCATCTACGGCCCCGGTACGCCCATCCCGGCCAGCGCCAAGGATGTGCTGGAGCAGATCAAAAAGGCTTTGGGTCAGTGACCCGTCGCCCATAGATATCATTTTGAGCTGATTGATGCCCATGACTCATGCGACCACTGCTGTACTGGATGGCATTGTGCAAGGCGACGGCTTGTGTCAACGCCGCTCGGTGGCCAAAGCCATCACGCTGCTCGAATCCACCCGTGCCGACCATCGGGCGCGGGCAGATGAACTGTTGACAGCGTTGTTGCCGCACACCGGCAAGTCTTTCCGGTTGGGCATCAGCGGTGTGCCAGGTGTTGGCAAATCCACCTTTATTGAGTCGCTTGGTTTGTACCTAATTGCGCAAGGGCACCGGGTGGCCGTGTTGGCGGTGGATCCCAGCAGCACCGTGTCGGGCGGCTCTATTTTGGGCGACAAGACACGCATGGAGTTGCTCTCTATGCAGAGCCAAGCCTACATTCGCCCCAGCCCGAGCAGTGGCACGCTCGGCGGCGTGGCCGAAAAAACCCGCGAGGCCATGCTGGTCTGCGAGGCCGCAGGCTATGACATCGTGATTGTCGAAACCGTGGGCGTGGGCCAAAGCGAAACCGCGGTGGCCAACATGACCGACATGTTTGTGCTGATGCAGTTGCCCAATGCCGGCGACGACTTGCAGGCCATCAAAAAAGGCGTGATGGAGCTGGCCGACCTGGTGGTCATCAACAAGGTTGATCTGGACCCGGATGCTGCCACTCGTGCCCGGGCGCAGATCACGTCCAGCCTGCGTCTGTTGGGACTGCATGGCAACCCTGATCACCTGCACCACGACACCGCCATCTGGCATTCGCAGGTGATCCAGCTCAGCGCGCTGCGCGGTGAGGGTATCGACACCTTCTGGACCAAAGTGCTTGAATTCAAGGCCCTGCAAGCGGGCAACGGCAAGTTTGCCACCCGTCGCCAAAGGCAGTCTCTGTCCTGGATGTGGGAGCGCATTGACGCAGGCTTGAAGCAGGCGTTTGCGCAGCACCCGGCTGTCAAAGCCATGCTGCCCCATTTGACACAAGAGGTGCTCGAAGGCCGAGTTGCGGCCTCGACTGCTGCAAGAAATATGCTTGCAGCCCATATGAATGAAGCGTAGATAGCTATTGAATAGCTAGCAAACATTTACTGACTGTTATCACACTAGAAAGAGGAAACCATGCACGATATCCTTGAGCAACTCGAAAAGAAGCGCGAACTCGCCCGTTTGGGTGGTGGCCAAAAACGCATCGACGCGCAGCACAAAAAAGGCAAACTCACCGCCCGTGAGCGTCTGGATGTGTTGCTCGACGAAGGCACATTTGAAGAGTGGGACATGTTCATGGAGCACCGTTGCTCAGACTTTGGCATGCAAGACCAAAAGATTCCTGGTGACGGCGTGGTCACCGGTTACGGCATGATCAATGGCCGTTTGGTGTTTGTCTTCAGCCAGGACTTCACCGTGTTTGGCGGTGCCTTGTCCGAAGCGCATGCCGAGAAAATCTGCAAAATCATGGACCAGGCCATGAAGGTTGGTGCGCCAGTGATCGGTCTGAATGACTCGGGTGGTGCGCGGATTCAGGAGGGCGTGGCCTCGCTGGGTGGTTATGCCGACGTGTTCCAGCGCAATGTGATGGCCAGCGGCGTGGTGCCGCAAATCAGCATGATCATGGGACCGTGCGCCGGTGGTGCGGTGTATTCGCCGGCCATGACCGACTTCATTTTCATGGTCAAGGACAGCTCTTACATGTTCGTCACTGGACCCGAAGTGGTCAAGACTGTGACGCATGAAGAGGTAACCGCTGAGGAGTTGGGCGGGGCCATCAGCCACACCACCAAGAGCGGCGTGGCCGACCTGGCGTTTGAGAACGATGTCGAGGCGCTGCTGATGTTGCGTCGCCTTTACAACTACCTGCCGCTGAATAACCGCGAAAAAGCGCCTGTGCGCCAAAGCGGTGACCCCAGTGGCCGCATCGAACACAGCCTGGACACCCTGGTGCCAGACAATGCCAACAAGCCGTATGACATGAAGGAATTGATCCTCAAAACGGTCGACGACGGTGACTTTTTTGAGCTGCAACCCGAATACGCCAAAAACATTCTGATCGGTTTTGCCCGCATGGACGGCCAGACCGTGGGCATTGTGGCCAACCAGCCGCTGGTGCTGGCGGGTTGTCTGGACATCAAGAGCTCGATCAAGGCGGCGCGCTTTGTGCGCTTTTGCGATGCCTTCAACATTCCGGTGATCACCTTTGTGGACGTGCCCGGCTTCATGCCTGGGACCACCCAAGAATTTGGCGGCATCATCAAACACGGTGCCAAGCTGCTGTATGCCTATGCAGAGTGCACGGTGCCCAAGATTACCGTGATCACCCGCAAAGCCTACGGCGGCGCGTATGACGTGATGGCCTCCAAGCATCTGCGCGGTGACGTCAACTTTGCTTGGCCAAACGCTGAAATTGCAGTGATGGGTGCCAAAGGCGCGGTGGAAATCATCTTCCGCGAAGACAAGGGCGATCCCGCCAAGCTGGCCGCCAAGGAGGCCGAATACAAGGCCCGCTTTGCCAACCCGTTTGTGGCTGGCGCGCGTGGTTTCATTGACGACGTGATTTTGCCGTCTGAGACACGCAAACGTATCTGCCGCTCCCTTGTCATGCTCAAAGACAAGAAGCTGGAAAACCCGTGGCGCAAGCACGGCAATATTCCTTTGTAATGCCGTTGAAGTTTTATATGCAACTTGATCGCGCTGTGTCGGGCCGCCCGGATGGTCTGCTCCGTGTCCCCCGGCCTGCGGCCTCCTCCTTGACCTGCGCAGAACATCCAGGCAGCCCGACACCGGAGTTCTGGTATTCAAATGCCAGATTCACGATGTTGCAGCAACTGGCTGAGTGTGTCTGCTGCAGCGAAGTCAAGGAGGAGCCCAAAGGCGAAAGCCATTGGGCGGGGGACATGAGCGGAGGCGGATACGCTCAGTCTGTTGCGGGTTCAAGACAAAAACTCGGCAAATCCATCGCTCAAAACCAACAAATTTATCCCGAATAGGAGACTGTGAATGTTTACCAAAATCCTGATCGCCAACCGTGGCGAAATCGCTTGCCGTGTCATCACCACCGCTAAAAAAATGGGCATCAAAACCGTGGCGGTTTATTCCGATGCCGACAAAGACGCACGCTTCGTGCTGCTGGCTGACGAGGCCGTCAACATTGGTGCGCCACCCAGCCGCGAAAGCTACCTGGTCGGTGACAAAATCATTGCGGCGTGCAAACAAACCGGTGCCCAGGCGCTGCACCCGGGTTATGGATTCTTGAGCGAAAACGCGGCATTTGCCAAACGGGTG
>CAIOAQ010000105.1 GCA_903856025.1 uncultured beta proteobacterium | reverse complement strand
TTATCTCAACAACACCTGTCCGTTTCCAACGTTAAAGAAATCAATCGACTGCTGCAATTGCCCAGCCTGAGCAGACAATTCCTCGCTGGTAGCTGCAAGTTCCTCTGATGCTGATGCGTTCTGCAAAGTTGCCTTGTTCAATTGCCCCATCGCGCTTCCAATATGCGATGCAGAGTCACTCTGATGAACGCTTGACGCAGCAATCTCCTGAACCAGCTGACTTGTCTTCTGAATGCTGGGAAGAATTTCGTCCAGTAGTCTTCCGGCACGTTCAGCTGTCGAAACGCTTTCCTGAGCCAACTCACCAATTTCCTTGGCTGCAAACTGACTACGTTCCGCCAGTTTTCTCACCTCCGCCGCCACGACCGCAAAGCCCTTGCCATGCTCCCCTGCTCTAGCCGCCTCGATGGCAGCATTCAACGCCAGTAAGTTGGTCTGGTATGCAATGTCGTCCACGATACCAATCTTCGCTGCGATCTGTTTCATCGCCTCAACCGTTTGGGTAACGGCACGTCCGCCCTCGATGGCTTCAGTGCTGGTCTTATTGGCTATTCCACCAGTGACCTTCGCGTTTTCACTGTTCTGACCGATGGATGCCGACATGACTCCAATGGATCTTGTGGTCGCCTCTACGTTTGCAGCTTGTTCGCTCGCGGACTGCGATAAAGCCTGAGCCGTAGTACTGACCTGATTGGCAGCACCTGTAAGAGCGTCGGTGGCAGCACGTACTTCCCCTATGACCCGTGTCAGGTTTCGTGCCGTCTCGTTTGCACTTTCCTTGACTTTTCCAAACAGCCCTTCGTAATTTCGTTCAATCCGTCTCGTGAGATCGCCTTCTGCGAAGGCGATTAGGACATCTGCGACATCACTCAATCCCTGCTCACTGTTATCCATAAGCTGATTGATGTCCTTTGACAAATTGGCAAAAAAACCAATTTTTCCTGCCACAGTCAACCGACTACTGAAATCACCTTTGGCCGCACCCTCAACAATTGTTGCAATTTCATGCTCCACACCTACTTCGGCTGTTCGATCTAACCATTCAACGACCGTTCCGACCCGAACGCCATTGGCATCCACAATCGGGTTGGCGATAAATCCGAAGTGCAACGAACCAACCCGAATTTGTGCCCTGTGTGTTGATGTCATTGAAGCCAACATGTTGCGCTGCTGGGCTGGCTCACGATGGAATATATCAATGCTTTGGCCCACCAAGTTGTTTGCATCAAACTGTGGAAGTGCCTTGCGAATTTCCGCCTCGTTGCGCAGCATCATCGCCGCAACCGTTTCATTCATGTAGGCGATCACATTGCTTGCATTGGCGATCATGACACCTGTGGTGCACTTATCCAAAGCTTCACGAATCCGGGCATTGCGTCGTGCTTGTGCCTCAGCGGTCAGTTCCTCTGCACGGTCCTTCCACTCCACGATTGTCCCTAGTCGCTTGCGCGTGTCGTCAAATATCGGTGACGCAATCACACCAAATATTCTTCCACCGATCCGGATATCCGACTTATGCACACCGCGAAGCGTACCTAATAAGTCACGCTGATGTGCAGGACTCTTGTGGAACCGGTCAAAGCTCCCTCCCAGTATTTCCTTGGCTCGAAATTCAGGTAGTTCTTTCCTGATGTCCTCCTCGGCTTCTTGCAGCAGTTGAGCAACTGACGAATTCATGTAGATGACATTGCTCTCGGCATCGGCAATCATTACGCAAGTCGATGCGTTGTCCAGAGCCATTTTGATTCGCATGGTCTCATCCGCAAGGAGGTTGACTTGAAGTCCAAGATCCTTGGAAAAGCCCTGCTTGTCATCAAGTTCAATGCGCTTTGAAAGATCTCCATGCGCCGCCGCCGTTACCACCGCTTGCATCTCGTCGACGACTTTGCTTAACCCGCTCTGCATGATTTTTACACTCGCCAACAGGCTGCTTGGGTCCGTGCCACGCGTTTTGATGTCGTTGGACAGATTGCCCTGCGTGATCTGTTCAAGAATGTGAATCACGTAACTCGGTTCACCTCCCAATTTTCTGATGAGGCCTCGAACGATCAAGCCGATGACAAAGAACAATAAGATCTGAATGACAAATTGCCCGATCCACATCAGCCGATTGATCTGATATATCTTGGCGATGTCGTCCTTAATGTCCACCGTGATGCTGGCCATACCCAACACCGTGTTTTCTGCCACCCCATGACAAGTCAAGCAATCGGTTGAACGGAAATCTCTTTTTGCTACAAATGGCAGCGCAGCGCGAAGCGAAACATCACCATTGGCAAACCGAATGGTCTGAAACTCCATTTCCCCAGTGTTCAGAACACGTCGGTCCATGTCGTCCTGCGCATGTTCCTGCGGCAGACCTTCACCGTATTGATCGACCACCCCCTTGCCCCGGACGACTCTCAACTCTTTGATATTGTCTGAAGCCCCCATCTTCTTGATGAAAAGTGCCCTTGCATCTCGATCCAGAATGGCCATATTGGTAACCATCAGGGTATTCAATCCGTTAATGGCGCCGTCACCTACTGCGATAGTCCTCTCCCGGGCCGCATTGAGCAACTGATCCTCAATTTGCCCAGAAACCCAATGCTGGGATGAAACCAAAAGGACGATCAGGAAGCCCTGAATCAGCAGTTGCAATTTCAGTTGCAGGCCGACCTTATTCCACAGTGTCTTGAGCATGTTCATGGGGAGTCTTCGGGATGAAGTTGATCAACACGTGAGCGGCAATGTACGCCATCAGGCCGCCAAATGGATAGGAGAGATTCTACGCAACCTGACTCATGGTGGATCGTCAAGTCAGTGTCGCCATTTAGTGCCGGCAATGGACGCCGCAAGGGGTTGAACAGAACGTGACCTCGCACCCACGAAGCGATAACCGGGCTATACATCGTGCCTACTCAATAGCAGGCAATTGTGAAAGTCGACATCAGGGCAGCCAAATTATTCAAATTTGTGAGTATTTCACTAGTGGAACACTCATCAACTGCAAACGCGCCTATCTTATGAACCCCAACTCCAGCTCACCCGTGGTCAAACCTAAATTTATTCTCAAAGGTTTGCTGTAGCGTGGGTGTAACACTTCTTTGGGCAAATTTTGGAACACGCAGTGCAGCCGATGCACAGTTCCTGATGTGCGATCGTCATTACTTTCTTTTCGTATTCTTCATCATCGTCGTCATCGTCGAGGTCAACCGCAATGCGCTCGCCATCTTCAGTCAGCCCGACAAGCTCCAGCACGCCGCGCGCGCAGACTTTGAAACAGCGACCGCAACCGATGCATTTTTGATCATCCAGAGAAGCAACAAACGTGGGTGTCCACACCGCACCGCTGGGCAGCGTCACATTGAAAGTAGCAGTCATCGCACGACCTCCTTACGGGCTGCCATCAACATGGCATGAGTTTCGTGGCATCGCTGTGCCACTTCAAGAATTTTTTCCCAATTAGTGGGCAAATCTTCAGACAAGTCATGCAGGTCCATCTTCGCCTGGGTGGCGCGCGCGTTGAGCTTCTTCAGGCGCGTTTTCAGTTCTTCGGCATCGGTGCTCATGCTCATGCTCCGTATTGCGCCACGGCGGGGTAGGTCTTGATCATGGTGACCGCTTCATCGAAAAACTTGCCGCCCACAGCGGCCAGCTTGGCCAGTGAGGGGAAGCCAAAGCGATGCACATCGCGCAACTGCTTGTTGACCACCACCAGGCGTCCGGCAATCAGCACCATGCGGCCAAAGCCCTCGTGGCTCATCTTCATCATGGGCGAGACCATCTGACCGGTCTCGCGCTCCACGGCCACGGCAATGGCGTTGTAGAAAATTTCCAGGTGCCACAGCGTCTCGGGGTCCGGGTCGCCCAGAATGGGCAGGGCGCGGCGCTCCTCGGCGGTGTGGATGTAGGGCTTGAGCAATTGCAGATCGCTCTTGTTATCCCAGGTGCCATTCATGTCCTGCGCACGCAACTGCTTGATCAGCTGCTGCACAAACGGTGTGGTGAGATAGGTTTCGTCGCTGGCGGAATCCGTAGCCGAGTCCAGGGTCGCTTGATCCGTCATGGGGTGACCTCGTCTTCTTCAAAATTGGGGGTGTACGCGCTGTCCTTGGCCAGCGCCTTGCGCAGCCAGGGTGGTGGTGTGCCCTGAAGCACGACTTGCAGCCTGTCCAGAATTTCGGCAATGGACTCGGGCTGGGGCACCTTGATGGGGTGGATCTTCATCGCCACCACGCGCGCGGCACCGGAACCGCCAATGGCGGCCACGTAGAGGATGGCGCAGTCCTTGATGGCTTCGAGCTTGGGGGCCAGCTTGTCTTCATCGCCATCTTCCTCCAGCTTGTCGCCAAAGTCAAAACTCTCGACAAAGTGATGGCCTTGGGGCGATACGTCGTAGACAACAATACTTTTGGCCCAGCCAAAGTGCGCGTCCACACGCTCTTTGTCCTGGGTAGCGAAGGCAATTTTCATCAGACACTCTCCTTGGTTGGTCGGTTGGATGCTCAAGCACTGGCATCGGCCAGGCTTGCGGTGGCAGGTGCCGGGGAAATTGGAGAAACAGGGACATTGACCGTTGCCGTGTGCGTCGCCGCGCGCAGGGCCTCCGGGGTCAATGGCCAGTCTGTCGCATGGTGGTGCGCAATCCGGTCAATCATCAAATTAGCAATCTCGAATATCAGCGCCATGGTGCCGCGATAACCCACCTGACAACGGTGTGCGTTGCCAATGCGGTCGAACACCGGAAAGCCAATGCGCAGCAGCGGCTTGCCCAAACGCTCGGCCGCCTGACGGCCGTGGGAATGCGTGATCAGCAAATCGCAATCGGCGGCCCCTCGCTCCAGGTCTTCCAGGTCACCCAAAATCACCTGCTCTGCCGGTAGCAGCGCGTGCGCGGCCGATTTGGTGGTGCTGACGCAGCAGCGCAGCTCGGCCCCCATCTCGTGCAACAGGCTGCCCACGGCCAGCAGCAGGTCGGGCTCGGCGGCAATGGCCACCTTGATGCCGCCGGTATAGAAGTGGCCATCAAGCATCGCGTCCAGCAACTGGCTGCGTTGGCGGCGGTATTTGGCGGGCACGGGGCGGCCAGAGATTTGTGCCAGGCGTTGCAGCAGTCGGTCGTTGACCTCCAGACCGGTCAGCCGTTCGAATATTTCCAGCGGTGTTCCGGCGATCTCTTGCAGGGCGAGCGCACCCTCGCGGGTTTGCTCGCCCACACCAATCGTGAAGGCCGAAGCCCCGGCGGCGCGAATCTGCTCCAGCGTGGTGCCGCCCAGGGTGGTGCCGCGCCAGTCGGGCGGAATGTGCCCGTCCAAAGATCCGGAAATGTCCGGCAGCACGATGGCCGTGAGGCCAAAGGCTTCGATTATTTCGCGCAGTTCATCAATGTCCGCTGGCGACAGATGGCTGCCTGGCAGCAGCGTGACCTGGTCCGCCTTCACCGGAAGCGGTTTGACCAGCGTGCGCACGATAGCGGTCACCGCATGCGCGTAGCCGTCTTCAAACCCGCCCACATAGTCGGGCGTGGAGACGTAGACGATCTCGGTGTCCGCCAGCTCCGGCTTGCGCTTGCGCGCGGTGACGATATAACCGTCCACATCGTCGCCCTTGGTTTCGGTCAGGCCGGTGGAGCAGATGGCAATGATTCTGGGCGCCGCGCGCTTGCGGATATTGAGCAGCGCGGCCTCGATGTTGTCGTAGCCGCCCAGGATGGAGGTCACCTCGTTCATTGCCGTGGTCTGCAGCGGAATCGCCTCCTTGAAATGCCGCACCAGCAGCACCAGGCCGAACGATGTGCAACCTTGCGAGCCGTGCATCACCGGCATGCAGGCATCCAGCCCCAGAAAGGCCAAACTTGCCCCCAGCGGTTGGCTCATCTTGAGCGGATTGACCGAACAGGCTTTTTTGGATTCGACGACGCTAGCCATGGTGCTGCTCTCTGTTGGGATAGGGTTCAGACCGGAATTTCTTCGGGTTCCAGCCCCATGGCCTTGGCCGCGATGTCAGCCAGAAAGCCCTGGTCCACTGCACTGGCCGGTGGCATGGGTGCACTCGCTGGAGCTGACAACGCGCCCATCGTCTCACCGTCATCACCCCAGGGCGCGGGAATGCGCACCTGCTGCCAGACCGGGTTGTAGATGGCGCGGTCAATTTCCTGCACCAGTTCGACCATGCCCTCGTAGCCAGCGTAGGGATGGTGGCGTTCCTGGTTGATGTCCAGCCAGGGCATGCGCGCCTTCAGCGCCACGAATTGCGAGCGCCCGCCCGACAGCATGATGTCGGCCCGCGCCTCACGCAACATGGCATACATCTCGCGCGGCGTCATGTCGTCAATCATGTGGGCGTCGTCGCCCATGATTTCCTTGATCTTTTCCTTGTCTTCCTTGGTGCTCTTCTTGACGCTGGTGCCCACAATCTCCATGCCGCCCTCTTGCAGCGCAGCCACTACCGACCAGGATTTCACGCCCCCAGTGATCAGCAGCACCCGCTTGCCGGCCAGGCGCTGCTTGTAGTGCGCAATGCGCTTCCAGGCGCGCGCCTCTTCCACTTCGATCAGCCGCTCGGTGCGATCCAGCAGGTCGGCGGGTGCGCCGGTTTGCACCAACAGTTTGGCAATCTGGCGCAGCGTCTCGCTCATGTCGCCAATGCCGTAGAACGAGCCTTCAAAATACGGAATGCCCCAGCGCTGCTCCATCTTGGTCGCGATGTTGATCATCGATTTGGAACACACCATCATGTTCACTTTGGCATGGTGCGCGGTGGCCACTTCGTTGTAGCGCCCATCGCCCGAGATGCACGACAAGACGCGAATGCCCAAGGCGTCCAGCAGCGGTTTGACCTGCCACAGCTCGCCCACCAGGTTGTATTCGCCAATGATGTTGATGTCATACGGCGTGGTGAATTCGGGCTCGCGCGTGCCGATCACATAGTCCAGCAACGCCTCGGCGCCCAGCTTGTTGCCCAGATTCTTGGGGCCGGCGAAACCGGGGGCATTGACCGGAATGATGGGCTTGCCAAACTTCTCGGTGGCGCGCTGGCACACGGCCTCAATATCGTCCCCCACCAAGGCGGTCACGCAGGTCTGGTAGACAAACACTGCGGGCGGGTCGTACTTCTCGATGATTTCGCGAATGGATTTGAAAAGGCGCTTCTCGCCGCCATAAATCACGTCCAGCTCGTTGATGTCGGTGGTGAAACCGGTGCGGTACAGCTGCGAGCCAGAGGACGCGCTGTGCCGGTTGTCCCACGAGTTGCCCTCGCAGGCGATCGGGCCGTGCACCAAATGTGCAACATCGGCAATGGGCTGCAACGCGATCTTGGCCCCGTCAAACGCACAGCCACCCGCGGCCGCACCGGGGTTCAACTGCTTGGTGCAGCCCTTCTTGCGTTCCTTCTCACTCTTGCCCTGGTTCTTGTCGCAGCCAGGCTCTTCGAACACGTCGGCAATTTTGGCCTTGAGCAACACAGACATGGAAGACTCCTGATGGGGTAGTAGTCCTCTCACTGCAATTTGGATGCCAGGTGGAATTGCACCGCCAAACCGCCGTTCTCACGGGGAAATGGCGCGCCTGGCGGGAAACTTTGGCAGGTTTGAAGGGATTGCGACAAACGGGCGGTGACCGGGTGGATGGTTCGGACCACTGCTGCGCTGCGGTTCAGCACCTTGATCGCGCCTAGCAACATGTATCTTGATGTAAGTCTTGATGACTGTTTGAAACTATGTATATCAGCGCACCGAGCCTGTTCTGGTGCGTCTTGATACTTCACCCCGTCCTGCATAGCGCCGCACTACAGCGAAGTTTCAGAACACTTGCGTGTGATCGAAAGACAAGTCAATCAATCACACCGAAGGCTTTTTATTGATCAACATAGGAAAACATTTATGAACATGTTTCATACCGACTGCAACATTCACCCCTGGCTGATGGCATCTCTGATGGCCGCAACTCTGGCCGCATGCGGCGGCGGCGGCACCGATACCAGTTCGGCAAGCGCAAGCCCAAGCATGTTCGCAGCCGCAGCCTTTCATGGCGGCACGAGCGATACCCACGCCACCGGTGTCACGGTGACTTCCACAACCCCAAATAGTGGGGCTACCAATGTGCCAACCAGCACCAACAGCAGCAACAACATCGTCAGCGGCACCACCGTCAGCGCCAGTTTCAGCCAGCCAATGGATCCGGCAACGGTCAGTTCGACCTTGGCCGGCTCTGTGCTGACCTTCACCGTCATGGATGCCCATAGAAACAACGTACCCGGTACCGTCGCCATGAACGCGGCCAACACGGTGGCAACTTTCACGCCTACGGCTTCCGCGCTCGCCCCCAATACCAGCTACATCGCTACTGTGACCACAGCGGCCAAGAGCGCCGGCGGCATTGCCATGGCCACCCCCATTGTCTGGAGCTTTACCACCAAAGCCATTGCCTACACCGCCCAAGCGCCGGTGAACCTCGGAACCGCCGGCACATTCACGATCCTGAGCAAGACTGGGATCACCGATGTCTACAAGTCTGCCATCGTCGGTGATGTGGGCACAAGCCCTATCACCGGTGCCGCGCTGCTTCTGACCTGCGGTGAAGTTGTCGGCAAGATCTACGTCGTCGACGCGGCCGGCCCCCTGCCCTGCGCGGTCAATGATGCCACCACGCTGACCGCCGCGGTGGGTGACATGGGAACCGCCTACCTTGATGCCCAGGGACGCACAACGCCCGACTTCACGGAGCTCGGTGCCGGCGAAATTGGTGGTCTGACACTCGCGCCTGGCCTCTACAAATGGGGCACCAGTGTCATGATCAGCAATGACGTGACGCTCTCTGGTGGTCCGAACGACGTCTGGATCCTCCAAATCGCCGGGCAACTGAAAGAGGCCAACGGCATGCGTGTGACGCTGGCCGGCGGTGCCTTGGCCAAGAACATCTTCTGGCAGGTTGCTGACAGTGTGGCCATCGGAACCACGGCGCACTTTGAGGGTGTCGTTTTGGGCAAAACGCTGGTCGCGGTGAATACGGGCGCATCGGCGAACGGTCGGCTGTTCGCACAAACGGCGGTCACGCTTCAAATGAACGCGATCACACAGCCCGCCAAGTAAGCCTGCATCGCACAAACGGGCCGGGGCCGGGTGTCTACCGATCGGTTGACATCTGGCTCCGGCCTATTCCATCCTTGCGCGCCAGCCCATGCCCAAAACCCTGCCCTCACCAACCTCACATGCTACGAATAAAATAGCGCATTACGTATATTTCACGAGGGCCACAAACCAATTTCTCCACTAAAACGCCAGACGCACCACCGGGTGAATCGGCAAGGTCACGCGAAACACCGACCCCACGCCCATTTCGCTGGTCACTGCAATCTGCCCGCCATGTTTCTGGACGATGCCGTAGGACAGGGACAAGCCCAACCCGGTTCCCTGGCCGACGGGCTTGGTGGTGAAGAAGGGGTCAAAGATGCGCCCCAGGTGCTCGGGCTGGATGCCGGCTCCCGTGTCTTGTACCTCGACCCAGACGTTCTCGCCGTTTTGCCCGGTACGTATCGTGATGGTGCCGTGGCCCTCAATGGCCTGGGCCGCGTTGACCAGCAGGTTCAGGAACACCTGGTTGAGCTGGGAGGGCATGCATTCGATCTCGGGGATACCTGCGTACTCCTTGACCACCTGGGCCTTGTTCCTGAACTCGCTGGCCGCCACGTTGACGGTGCTGTCCAGCCCCTGCTCCAGGTTGACCCATTGCGTCTCGGATTCGTCCACATGGGAGAAGTCTTTCAGGTCCTGAACAATGCGCTTGACCCGCTGCATGCCGTCCATTGACTCCGCCAACAAACTGGTCACATCCTCTCGCAGAAAGGAGATATCGATGTCTTGCTTCAACTTTTCCAGGGCAGCGCGGGTCTCAGCTTGCAACTCCCCCTCGCTGGCCGTGTAAGCGGACAAAACGGTGAACAGGTCGTTTACGTAGCTACGCAAGCTGCCCAGATTGGAGCTGACGAAACCAATGGGGGTATTGATCTCGTGCGCAACACCAGCCGCCAACTGGCCAATGGCAGCCATTTTTTCCGATTGCAGCAACTGGCTCTGGGCCAAGGCCAATTTCTGGATGAGTTCCTCCTGGCGCGCGCGCTCGGTCTCCAGCTCTTGGTTGGCCCGTGCGAGTTGCCGCCGGTCTTCCATGAACAATTCGACGGCCCGCGCCATGTCCCCAATCTCGTCGCTGCCATAGACCGGCACCTTGGGCTGCGCGGTCGTGCCGTCGTCGCCCAGGCGCAGATAGTGGCTAACCTGCTGTAGGCGCCTCAACACATGCCGGCCCATGAAATACCGGGACACCAGCCAGGCCAAAACCAGACTGCCCAGCAACAAGGCCAGCACCCAGTGCTGATTGGTTTCCGAAGTCTCAGCCAACTGCGTCACCGCCTCGCGGTAGCTCAGGGTGAAATGGCCTGACAGTTCCTGGGCAGCGTTGGTCATGGCATTGGCCTGGCGCTGCAATTCGTCATGAAAATAGCGCGCATTTTGCCGCTGTACCAAGCGCTCTGAGGCTTCCAAGGCCGACTCTCGCGGGTGCCTTGTGCCCGGGGCGGCGTCTTGCACCTCGGCTTGCAAGGTGTTTTCCCGCAGGCTGGCCACGACATGGGCGGTGTTGCGAAACAGCTGCCCCGACTGGCGCAGGGCCAGCACGGAGATGTCGGCGTTACCGGCCACCAGTCGATCCACCAGATGGTCCAGCAGTTCGAGCTGTTGGACGATACCGTTGTAGCTGCCGTGCATCAGCTGCACCGATTCGGCCCCCAGCATGCGATCCGACTCGCGCTCGATCAGCAAAGTTCGGTGCACCAGGTCCTGCGCATCCTGCATGTGCACCAGGCGCTCCTCGACCAACTGCCGCGTACTGGTGGCCGACACGCGCAACGCATAGACCGCCGTCAGACCACCGGCCACAATCAAAAGCTCCAATGCCAGCAAGGCCAGAATGAACTGCTGGCGCAGGGATCGGGGCAGGGACAGTCGACGCAAGTGCACAGCCAACATCTGGAAGCTCTAGCGTTTCCAGATGCGTCGGTAAATGTCCCGGTAACCGTTGTCCGGGTCATACTGGAAGCGCGGGCCGCCGTCGAACGCGATGTTGTCAGTCGTCACCAGGTGGACCGGGATGACATAGCCGCTCACTGGCTGGCGCATCAGGCGCCGGTTGAGCTCATCCACCAGTTGCCAGCCATGCAGGTTGAGCGGTTCGGCGACCGTTCCGATCTGAAAAGTCTGGGCCTGGATGCGCATGAAGGCGGCGGCGCTGCCGTCTCCCGCCGACAGCAGACTGATGCCGCGGCCCGCCGCACCCGCCTTGATCAGTTCCGGCACGGCGTAGTCGAAGTAGATATCGTTGATGGCCAAGGCGTGGGTCCAGCGCTTGCCATGGCGGGCCAGCAAATCCCGGGTGACAGCGGGCATCAGTTCAGCGTTCTTGGAAATCGCCACGTCGCGAACCTCCAGCAGCGTGCACGCCTTGCAGGCACGTATCACGTCCGCCATGGCGTTGGCCTTTGCCATGGCGATTTCGAAATTGGAATCGGTGAAGATCACCACGCCCGCCTGCCCCTTGGCGGCCACCACCGCCGCAGCGGCCGTGATGCGGGCCACCTCCAGCGGATCGGTGGACACGTTCATGGCGACCGCGCTGTCCGCCACCGGGCCGGTCTTGGGGCTGACGTGCCAACCCACGATCGGAATGCCGCGCGCATCAAAGGGTGCCAGCAAAGACTGCATGACCCGGGCATCCGCACCGACCAGGATCAGGCCATCGGGTTTGAACGCCAAGGCATCGGCCCCGGCCTTGCCGCGCCCCGCCGCGGTACCCGCCGCATCAAACACCTTGACGCTCCACTGCAATACCTTGGCCGCCTCCTGAATGCCCTGGGCAACGGCAAGAATGCCCCCGTTGCGCAAATCGTCACTGATGATCGCGACTGTTTTTCCCTGCGCACCCGCCGGGCCGGACTGGGGACCGGACCAGCCCGTGGCCCGTGCGCTCGCCGCGGCCACTTGCAGCCGCATGGCTGCCAGCGACGGCGCGACAAGCGCCTCTTTGCCCGCCCCGGGTGCCTGTGCCTGGACCAGGCCAGAGCCGCACAACGCTACACCGATGCAGAACGCCTGCAAGAAAAATCGACCGTATTTTTGCCACATGGGAAACCTCGCTTGAATAGGAATAGGAATGGAGGCGCGGAATTCAACGACGCGGCTGGGACTGTAGCCTGTGCAGGCAAGGGCCGTCAATTCGGAAATACGTGCGTCCATTCCTGACGGTGCGCATGGGGCAGCCCGCGGGATGGACGGATGCCCGGCATCAGGCGTCAATTGCTATTATTGATATAGCTACTGGCACAATGTATTCGAGGGCTGCATACCTATATTGCCTATAGAAGCCACCCTGAACCCCGGCAACGGTCGTGTCAGGGCGTTTCCATGTCAATGGCCGATTTCAAACCAGGTCGGATCCTGCCGTGGCAGTTTCGCCAGGAGTTCCAGCGTGGCCAGCTCCAGCGGCAGCGCCACCCAGTGCGCCAGCAACTGCGCCCAGCGCGGATCCAACGACCACCCCCACCGGGCCGGCCACCGCGACGCCAATGGCGGCGCCCGTGGCCATACCGGCCACCGCGCCACCCCCCATCAACACCGACTGGGCCTCGCGCTCGGCTTCCTGGGGTTCCAACGCAATCTGCGCCGCAGGATCCGGGTCCTGCGATGGAATGCCGTGGCCGGGGCGGGCCTGCTCGGCAAGGTCTTCGTCGGCAGGTGCAGTGCCGGACGGCGGGTTGGTCGATGCGTTCATGTGCTTCTCCTTGGTGAATTGACGATGGAGCGAGCACGAAGCTCGGGCCGCAAACTAGTGAGTGACCTTAGTCCTCAATAATGGGCCCGTCTGTGCGCCATTGCACGGTCACTTGTTACTGCGCGCAATTCTTCTTCCAGCCCAACTTCGAGAAGATGGCAACCCAAGCCGGGGAGTGCAGCAACATACGCCAAGAGCTACAAACTCAGGAGTGGCCTCGGTGCTCTCGATGTCAGGCCGGCGGTCGTCACTGCCGGTCACCTCCGGCAGCTTACGACAGCGCAAGGCGGCTTCCTACGCTAGCTGGAGGGTGCGGGCGAAAAATGCCTCTACAGATTGCATTGCCTTCCTTCGTCGTCAATAGCCAATTTCAAACCAGGCCGGTTCCTGCCGCCGTAGAGCTGCAATGAGCTCCAGCGTGGCAGGTGCCAGAGCCTGTGTGCCGTACCAGACCTCGGCGCGGCGCGGCTGGCCGTCCCGCTCCAGCAGCAATTGCAAACACGCCCAACCATGCCAGTCAATCTGCAGCAAACGCCGCCGCAGCGGCTCTGGCAAATGGGTCAGGGTCTGGGCGATCGCCAGCAGGTTGGCCTCTACCTGCTGCAGTGTGTTGGCGCTGGAAAACAGCTCGTTTTCGCCCTGCATTTCAGCCAGCAGCACGGCAATATTTTTCCCGCAGGTCTGCAAGATGTCATATTGCATTCGTGTCAGCATGCCCGGCCCGACTCAATCGTCCGTCAGCACGTCAAGCGCGACCAGCTGCTCGTGCAACGCATGGCGGGCGCGCCACATGGATTTGTCGGCAATGAGGGGGTCGCGCCCCTCAAAGGCGGCAACGGCTTCGGCCTCATCCCAGTAAACATAACGCTCACCCGCCGAGGTGGCCAGTGTCAGCATCTTTTGGGCGAAATCTTCCTTGTCGTAGGCAAACCAGGCTCTGGGATGGCCTTGACTGGGGAGTTCCACGACATAAATCACGGCTTACTCCACGCCTTCGGCCGTGGCCTTGACCCACACCGCCCGGCGGATGCGCTGGGTGATGCCCGCGGGGCTGGCATCAAAAACGCGCTGGGCCGCCGACAAGGCGTTTTGCGCCATGGCCGCTTCGGCCAGCGTAAAGGGCAATCGCCCGGCCGCATGGGTGGCACCGGGAACCGCTTTCATGATGGCCTGGCGGTTGGGGTGCTCGTCCATCGGGATCAGACTGTCGGCTTCGCGCACGCCGCCCAGGCAAACCCAGCCATCAATCACCTCAACCTTGCGGCCATCCTGCGTGGTCTTGATGTAGGCGGCGGTCATGGTTAAAACTTGACCAGAATGTCCTCGTCGCGCACGACCATCTGGCAAGCCAGTCGCCACGGCGGGGGCAGGTCCTTGGTCTCGGCGTCGATGATCTGCTGGGCCGTGATCTTGCCTGCCAGTTTCAACACCAATTTTTCTTTTTCAGTCAGCGCCACACCGATGGGTGTGTTGCCGGACAGCACCGACACCTGCACCTGGCAGGAGCCACACTCGCCGTTTTCGCACTCGGACTCCAGCGGCACGCTGTTGGCCTTGGCCACAGCGAGCAGCGTTTTGGTGTCGCCAGCAACGGCGTACACCGTCACATCCTTCTTCATGCGGGGGGAGCTAAAAGTTACGTTGGCCATGGCGCGCTCCCTAGCGGATGATGTCGTATGAATAATCGGTCTTTCCGATTTCCATGGTGTTGCCGTCGAGCGCTTCAAAGAACTCATCAAGCAGCATCACCAGCACACGCATGGCGCCGTCGTAACCCCAGGTCGCGTAACGGTGGTAGTGGTGGCGATCAAAGATTGGGAACACCAGGCGCACCAGCGGTGTCTTGGTGTCGCGCTCCAGGAACTTCCCGTAGGTATTGCCAATCATGAAGTCCACCGGTTCTGTGAACAGCAGCGAACGCAGGTGCCACAAGTCGCGTTTGGGGTAGGCTTTGCAACCCTTGCCATAAGGCGAGGAGTCAAACAGGGCTTGCATCTTGATCTCCCACTCTTTGCCACCATTGGTAGATACCACGTGGGCAGGCTCGGCACCGAGTTCCAGCAAGAAGGCTGAGTAGCCCAGCATCTGGTCAGGATCACCATACAAGGCAAAACGCTTGCCATGCAAATGGGCCTGGCTGTCGGCCATGGCGTCGACCACTTCACCACGTTCTTTTTCCAGTTGTGCAGGAATCGGTTTGCCGGTCAGGCGCGAGATTTCCATCAAGAACTTGTCGGTTCCCGCGACACCCACCGGTGCATTGAGCACTACCACTTCCTGGCCGTGCTCGGCGATGAACTTGCTGGTTTTTTCGCAGCAGTATTCCTGGAACACGATGGTGGCCTTGGCATGCAAGGCGGCAACCACTTCTTCCTTGGTGGTGCCACCCGCATACATGCGGAACTCGCCATCGGTCGGTGTGTTCCAGTTACCAGACGGATCACAAATGATGTTGACCTTGACACCGAACAGGTCAAATATGCGGCGGATTTCCTTCATGTTTCCGACGACAAAACCATCGAAGCCACCGATGAAGTTGATGCTCTCATCAGGCACACGCACCAGCGGCTCGGTGGTTTTGGCCTTGCCGTCCCAGAAGTGGCGCAGCACACCCATCAGCGCGTTGTCGTAGCCCATGACGTGGCTGCCGACGAAGGCGGGGGTATGGGCAAACGGCACGTCAAAGTCTTCGGGAATGCTGCCTTTTTGTTTGCTGGTCTTGATGAAGGCGTCCACGTCATCGCCAATCACTTCGGCCATGCAGGTGGTCGACACGGCAATCATGTCGGGTTTGTACAGGCTATAGGCATTGGCCAAACCGTCCACCATGTTGTTCAGACCACCAAACACGGCGGCGTCTTCCGTCATGGAGGAGCTGACACAGGAGGTTGGCTCTTTGAAATGCCGCGAGAAATGCGAGCGGTAATAGGCCACACAGCCCTGGCTGCCGTGCACAAAGCTCAGTGTTTTTGCAAAGCCGTTTGCAACAAACACCGCGCCCAGGGGTTGGCAGGCTTTGGCCGGGTTCACGGCGAGTGAATCACGGGCAAAGTTTTTTTGTTTGTAGTCTTCGGTCTTGGTCCATTCGACGATGGATTTCACCTTTTCGTCAGAATGGTTGAACTCGAACTCCTTCTTCTTACCCAGCATGTCCTGGTATTCAGGTTGACGGAACAACAGTTCGTGATCAATGACTTTTTCGGCTGATTGAGGCATGACGGACTCCAATAATGTGCGGTTGGGGCGAGGGCCGTCGGGCACTCGCGTCTAGATTTTTGTAAATGTGGCTGACTCACACCAGCCACACGGGTTCAAGCAGTTTTCTTCCAGGGTGCCTTTGTCAGACCCCAGATCGGACTGGAAATCGCCATGTCCATGTCACGGGCAAAGATGGCAAAGCCGTCATAGCCGTGGTAGGGACCGGAGTAATCCCAGCTGTGCATCTGGCGGAAAGGCACGCCCATCTTCTGGAACACGTACTTTTCCTTGATGCCCGAGCCCACCAGGTCAGGCTTGACCTTGTCAACAAAGTGCTCAAACTCGTAGCCGGTCACGTCGTCATAGATCAGCGTAGCGTCCTTGATGTAGTGAGTGGTGCGCTGGTAGTCATCGTTGTGGCCGAACTCGTAGCCGGTGCCGACCACGATCATGCCCAGATCTTCGTAGGCACCGATCACATGGCGGGGGCGCAGACCACCGATGTACAGCATGACGGTTTTACCTTCCAGACGTGGCTTGAACTTATCCACCACGGCCTGCATCAGCGGCTTGTATTTGGCGATCACCTCTTCGGCCTTGGCCTTGATGGTGTCATCGAAGTGGCTGGCGATTTCGCGCAGGCTTTTCTCGATCATGGTGGGGCCGAAGAAGTTGTACTCGACCCATGGGATCCCATACTTCTCTTCCATGTGCCGGCTGATGTAGTTCATCGAGCGGTAGCAGTGCAGCACATTGAGCTTGGCCTTGGGCGTGTTCTCGATTTCAGCGATGGTGCCGTCACCGGACCATTGGGAAATGACGCGCAGGCCCATTTCCTCGAGCAGAATGCGGCTGGACCAGGCGTCGCCACCGATGTTGTAGTCGCCAATGATGGCCACGTCATACGGGGTGGGCACAAATTCAGGGTGCTTGTTGGGGTCCACCTTGTCGAACACCCAGTCGCGGATCGCGTCATTGGCCAAATGGTGGCCAAGGGACTGACTCACACCACGGAAGCCTTCGCAGCGTACCGGCACAATGGTGTGGCCTTCAAGCTCTTTGCTCTTCTTCTTGGACACTGCTTCGATGTCGTCACCAATCAGGCCAATGGGGCATTCAGACTGGATGGAAATGCCCTTGTTCAGGGGGAACAACTCCTGAATTTCGTCAATGATCTTGTCAAGCTTCTTGTCGCCACCAAAGACGATGTCCTTCTCCTGAAAGTCAGAAGTGAACTGCATGGTCACAAAGGTGTCGATTCCGGTGGTGCCGATGTAATAGTTACGGCGAGCGGCCCAGGAATACTGGCCGCAGCCGACGGGGCCATGGCTGATGTGAACCATGTCCTTGATGGGGCCCCACACCACGCCTTTGGAGCCAGCGTAGGCGCAACCGCGAATGGTCATCACGCCAGGCAATGACTTGATGTTGGATTTGACGCCGCAATCAGGCTTGCCTTCTTCAAACGTGCCCAAGTGTTTGGCGCGCCGCTTGGCCATCTTTTCGGGATAGGCCTTCAGCACTTCATCGATCAGGGCCTTGTTTGTGGCCTTGCGCTCTTCAACGGTGGCAGTCATGGGGGAACTCCAGTAGGTAAATGTTTTCGTCTGGTAGAGAGGCGGCCCGATTCATCTTGCGGCGAATCAGGCCGTGCTCAGTACCTCTTAAGCGGCAGCCAGCTCTGCAGCAGCCAGTGCTGCAGCGGCCTTGCCGACTTGGGTTTCGTCGATCACGTCCATGATCCCGAACTCCATCAGCATGTCTTCAAGCTGATCCATGGTGATGGGGGTAGGAATCGTGCCGTTGCCGCCGTTGTTGTGAATCTTGCTGGCCAAGGTACGGTATTCAGCGGCTTGTTTCGAATCAGGTGCGTATTCGATCACCGTCATGCGGCGCAACTCGGCGTGTTGGACGATGTTGTCGCGTGGCACAAAATGGATCAGCTTGGTACCCAGCATGCCTGCCAGGGCGTCAGCCAATTCGTACTCTTTGTCGGTCTGACGCTCATTGCACACCAAACCACCCAAACGCACACCGCCGGAATTTGCATACTTCAGGACACCCTTGGAGATGTTGTTGGCCGCATACATGGCCATCATCTCGCCGGACATCACGATGTAGATTTCTTGGGCCTTGTTTTCGCGGATGGGCATGGCAAAGCCGCCGCAGACCACGTCACCCAGCACGTCGTAAGACACATAGTCCATGTTGTCGTAAGCGCCGTTTTCTTCCAGAAAGTTGATCGAGGTGATGACACCACGGCCAGCACAACCGACTCCTGGCTCTGGGCCACCGGATTCGACACAACGGATGTTCTTGTAACCAATCTTCATCACGTCTTCGAGCTCCAGATCCTCCACAGAGCCTGCCTCCGCAGCGAGGGACAGAATCGTGTCCTGCGCTTTTGCGTGCAGGATCAGGCGTGTCGAGTCGGCTTTCGGGTCGCAGCCAACGATCAGGATTTTTTGACCGAGGTCGCTGAGGGCGGCCAGGGTGTTTTGGGAGGTGGTCGATTTGCCGATGCCACCTTTCCCGTAGAAGGCGATTTGCCGAAGTTTTGCCATTTCGATACTCCAATAAAAAGTGAAAGTTAAGAACCAAGCTTGCGTTGCCGCGACTGGGTCAGCTTTCGTGCCTGTGGGTCTTCTTTTTTTAGGTTCACGTCGGCCGGACTTGTGTCCCGCACCCTCCTCATTGCAGCTTCCGTGCCATGTAAAAACAAAAGGCTTTGTTGCGCCAGAAAACAACTGGTTTTCATTGGGAAAACAGGGTTTTCAAGATGCCAGACCCGTGATTTTTTGGCTTTGTATGCTTCCCGACAAAACTGAAAACCGTGTCGTAAAAATGCCTCAATGTCAGCGGAGCAAATGAGATTTGTGTCGCGTTTGCAGCGTGTGCAGCCGGTTTCAGCCTGGTACGGTCATTGCAGATAGAAGGAGGATCACAACAAGTCCCTATCCACTTTCTCAACCACCACAAAGGAACCTTCATGACAGCCACCCTCGCCATTCAAGAGATCGATGACACCGCATTTGCGCGGCTCGAAACCGAGGGGAGGCTGCTCAACCCCTTGGTCAAAGCCCTCACCAGCAAGCCAGGCCGTTTCGGCTTTCGCGGTGAATTGGCACTGCGCTTTGCGCCTAAGCTGGCAGACGAAGCACGTCCGCCAGAACTGCTCTGCCCGCAGGCCATGGCCATCGCCAACATGGGAGAAAAGCACATCCCCTTCTTCGCGGGCTACCTGCTGAGTTTTGAGCACCTCAAAGACGTGGCGGAGGTGTTGGGCGACGCCTTGAGCGCCGGTGGAAAGTATTTTTTGTTTTGCAACAACATCGATTTGTCCAAAAAATACCAGGTGCCTTACAAGGGCGCGATGTTCTATGTGTTGCCAATTGATGAGTCCACTGTCTACAACGAAATTCTGGATCTGTTGTACCTTGAGAAAAACGACCTCAAGAAAAAAGACACTGCTGGCAAACTGGATGCGGTGGCGGATGCGGCGCTCAAATTTGACATCACCTTTGATGTCATCACCTATGACGAGGGTCTGAAGCTTATGGGCCCAGTGCGTAATCCTAACGAGAATCGCCCGGTTTGAGTCTCATCTTCCTGCTGCACAACCCAATCTCACGCCTGTGATGCTCGCCGTACGGAAGTACGGCTGCACTTCTCGACGCGACCTCGGGCTGTTCGCGACGGAACCTGAGACTCAAACTTTTGTGCATTCTCTATGGCTGCAGACAACGAGCTTGACCAGCCTCACCGTTGGTACGCCACCAACCTGGTGGGGGTACCTGCGCCGATACTGGCCAGCACCGCGTTCAACGCCCATCCGAGGCGCTTGTCCATTGCCGGGGCATGTGAGGCGCATTCAGGACTTTTTTCGTTGCTGGAGCGCAGCCGCGATCTGAACGAGGCCCATGACATGTTTGTGCACTACCTGGCCATCGCCTTCGGTTTGCGCAAACCAGCGCCTCAAGAACTTAGCGGTTTGGGGCGAGCCGAACAGCGGCGCTGGCGCAGCAGTTGGCGCAAGTTGTTGCAAGGCTGGGGCATGGATGCCAACGGCCCGGCAGGCGCAGTCCTGAAAGGCTGGGTGGAAAGCCGCTTCGGGCTGGTGCCCAGTTTTCACAAAGCGCCCCTGGCGCATTTCCCTTCTCCAGCCTGGATCAACTACCTTCAGGAAAAAGCGGCCAGCCGGTATAACAACAACAACATTCATCAACAACTGGACCTGTTGTTTGAGTTTTGCCAATGGGCGTTGCGCCGTAGCCAAATGCCGGGCACAACCACAACGACACCCGTCACGCATCTGCGTCTATGGAGAGGCAGCAACAAGTGCGAGGAACAGGTCATTGCCGGAAGTCTGCAAAACCGCCAATGCACCGTGCGCCTGAACAACCTGGTGTCTTTCAGTTTGTCACCGCAAGACGCTTCCTGCTTTGGCGACTGGGTGTTTGAAGTTCAAGTCCCGATGTGCAAGGTGCTGGTGTTTCCTGATCTGCTACCCGGCCAGGTGCTGCAGGGCGAGCAGGAAGTGCTTGCGCTGGGCGGCGACTACGACGTAACGGCCCGTTATGACTGAATTACATGACCGTGCGTTAGGGGCCTACCTGGGATTGGCCATTGGGGATGCCCTGGGTGCGACGGTAGAGTTCATGTTGCCGCGCGAAATCGCCCACCACCACGGTGTCCACCGCGACATCGTCGGTGGGGGCTGGCTGAAGCTGACTTGCGGACAGGTCACAGACGACACCACCATGAGCCTGGCGCTTGGCCATGCGCTTCTTGAGGGCGGTGGCCCTGCATTGGCGCGGCAGGCTGATGGCGACGAGGCCCTGGTTCGCAGCATCGGCGATGCCTATGTTCGGTGGTTCAAAAGCAAGCCGGTTGACTGCGGCAACACCTGCCGGCGCGGCATCATGCGCCTGATGCACGAAGGCACCCTGCAGGGGCCTTTCAATCCCGGCGACGGCGGCAATGGTGCGCTGATGCGCAATTTGCCTTCCGTGCTGGCAACGCTGGGCGACGATGCCGCTTTTCAGCGCCTGTCACTGGCGCAGGCGCGACTGACCCACCACCACCCGCTGTCAGATGCCGCCACCTTGGGCCTGGGCCAGCTGCTAGGCTTGCTGCTCAACGGTGCGGACCACAGCACCTGCCAGCGCTGGGTTGCGCAGTGGGTGACAGACAACCCGGCGTTTTCATTCACCCCCTACCGTGGGCGCGCCTCCGCCTATGTGGTGGACACGGTGCAAACCGTGCTGCATTTCTTCAAGCGGCATGAAGACTTTGAAACGGCTCTGGTGGCTACCGTGAATCAGGGCGAAGATGCAGACACCACGGGCGCCTTGGTCGGCATGCTGGCTGGCGCGCGTTGTGGTGCTGCCAATCTGCCGCAGCGTTGGCTGAACCGATTGCAGCCCGAGGTTGTACGGTCCATCACCGAACAGACCAGCGGACTGCTGACATTGGCACAAAACCTGAAGGAGTTTGACCATGACCCACCTTGTCTTCTTTGAAAAACCCGGCTGCTGCGGCAATGCCCGCCAAAGCGCAGCGCTGAGAGCGGCGGGCCACACGCTGGACCGACGCAACCTGCTCGCCACGCCCTGGACCCCTGAGAGCCTGCTGGCCTTTCTGGCACCGCTGCCAGTGCCAGAGTGGTTCAACCGCGCCGCGCCGCGCGTCAAAAACGGGGAGGTTCAGCCCGACACACTGGATGCACAGGCGGCACTGGCGCTGCTGCTCCAAGACCCGCTGCTGATCCGTCGTCCGCTGATGCAGCGCACCGACAACAACACCCGCCATGTCGGGTTTGACACCGCCGCCGTGAATGCCTGGGTTGGCCTTGGCACGAACCCTGCATCTGTCAACACAGGGGAAGGCTGCGCGTCACCAACCGAGCGCTGCGCTGATCCAGATTGAATCCTCAGGAGATCACCAATGCCTATTTACGACTACAACTGCCAAGCCTGCGGCCACCCTTTTGAGACGCTGGTGCGCTCGGACACTGTTCCCGCGTGCCCAAAATGCGGCAGCACGTCGCTGGAAAAATGTGTCTCCCCTCTCGCCCCGGCAGGCAAGATCGAGGCCATTCGCATGGCGCATCGGCGTGTGGCCGCCGCCCAGGGCCACTTTGACCACTACAGTCCGTCCGACAAGGCCAAGTTGCTACAGGGGAAAAAGAACATTTAATGCTCCCATTTGCTATATACATGATAGCTATATATTCATATGTTACGAGGGCTAGAGGCTTAAATGACATACAACATCTCCGCTGTCAACAGTGCCGAAGCTTTTTTCCGTGACCTGCGCGGCGCTTTTGAGCGCACGCTGGGCGACTGCGCTCAAGCCTCATTGACTGAAAACGTGATGATCCAGGCCTGGGACAGTTTTGAAGGCAACCTGGCGATCCAGTCTGAAGGGCAGCCCCCCGTGGCCTGCCACAAAGGCTGTCCGATCTGTTGCGCGCTGCGCGTGACCGCGCTGGCCCCGGAGGTGTTCATGGTGGCCGCCTACTTGCGCGCCACCGCAGCGGCACTTCAGGTTCACGGTATTGATTTGATTTGCAATCTGCATCAAGCCGATGCCGCCACCCGCGGCATCAATGAGGTGGAACGTGTGGCCTTGCGCCGCCGTTGCGCCTTCGCCATACAGGGCGTGTGCCTGATTCACCGCGTGCGCCCTCTGGCTTGCCGGGGCCACGCCTCTCTCAACAAACGTGCTTGCGTGGATGCAGCCGCCGGGCGGGCCGACGAAGTGCCGTTTTCCGGCCCACACCGCATGGTGCGGGTGCTGGTGCAGTCCGCCCTGCAAGCAGGGTTGCGCCAGCGCGGCCTGGACTGGGGTGCCTATGAACTGAACCATGCCCTGGTGCTGGCGCTGGATGACGACACGGCCCATGACAATTGGCTCAAAGGTGGTAACCCCTTGGCCGCTGCCGCGGTGGACCTCGACCATCGCGAGGCCATGGCCGCAGGATTTGACGCAGTTCCGCACGGACCTCTGACCTGACACCGGGCACGCTATTTGCCTAGGTATACAGCGACAAGGACGAAGCGTTTGTTTGTCGGGTTTGCTAGGCCATCACCTTCGTGGTGTGTCGCAAACAAAACAAAGCAGCGTCAACGACCAAACAAAATTTGTCGTTTTTGAATGACAGTTCACCATGTGAAGGGGTTTGAATGTGTGCAGCGCTGTATACCAAAGCATCGAACGGCGGCAATCCAGATTGCCCGCTTCGGCACACCCTGGACGATCGATGGTTGCAGGACCTGCCTGCACCGCTGAAAAGCCTGGTGGTGGCACCGGTCAGTTTTGAGGTCGCGCAAGACTATGAACTGCAGGCGGACCACACCCACGGACGCGATGCCGCACACCAACCTTGTTTTTCCGAGTTTCGATTCGTTTTGACCCAACTTCGCTCCGACGACGACGAAGTGTTCTATGAACAGCCGGTTTATGCCGAGTCACTCACCTCCTGGCGACTGCTTGACGAGCGCTGGCTGATTTGCCGCACCACAGTGGCCAGATTTGAAGAGGCCGGCATTGAATCCAGCTTCTCAGTCAGTGATGCCATGCCGCGCTGAGCCATGCGTACATCCATGTTTGAGAACTTGAGAGGCATTACGATCAAGGTGCAAACGGCTCAGTCTTTGCAACCACTGCGACCCAAGATGCCTACCTTGTTCAACCACCAAGCACCTTTGGGATGAATCCAGCATGACAGCAACCTCAACCAAGCTCACCGGCAAGCTCATGATTGACACGGCCTTGGGCAACTTTCTAGGTGACAAGCGCATCCGGCTGCTTGAAGCAATCGACAAAACCGGGTCGATCTCGCAAGCCGCCAAGGCGGTACCCTTGTCCTACAAAGCGGCCTGGGACGCGGTAGATGACATGAACAATGTGGCACCAGAACCGCTGGTGAATCGCTCGGCGGGCGGTCGCCACGGCGGCGGCACCGAACTCACCGCCTTTGCACGCCGTCTGATTGCCTTCTACCGGGCTCTGGAGCAGGAATCCCAACGGGCGTTGGAACGGCTGACCAGCAACCTGGAGCAAAACGGTGTCGCCAACGCCGCCGACTTTCGGCAAGTACTCAGGAGAATGTCCATGAAAACCAGCGCCCGCAACCAGTTTGCAGGACCCATTTCGGCCATCAAGGAAGGTGTTGTGGACGCCGAGGTCGGGGTGCAACTTGGCCCCAATCTGGTACTGACCGCCATCGTGACCCGTGAGTCCGCCGAAAACCTGGGCCTGGTGTTAGGCCGGGATGTGCTGGCCTTTGTGAAAGCGTCGTCGATTTTGCTGATGGCAGGTGACAGCGGTCAGATTTCCGCACGCAACCGCTTCTCAGGGACGATCACCCATCTTCACCTGGGACCGGTAAATGCTGAGGTGACACTGGCGATGCCAGGTGGGCAACATGTCATTACCGCTGTGATCACCAATGACAGCGTCAAACGCCTTGGCTTGGTGGCAGGGCAGGCCATGACGGCTGTGTTCAAGGCCTCCAGCGTGTTTTTGGCCTCGACC
>CAIOAQ010000104.1 GCA_903856025.1 uncultured beta proteobacterium | reverse complement strand
ACCATGGGGCAGGAGGCTTTGTGGATGTTGCTGATGATTTCATCCCCTGTGCTTGGCGTGGTCCTGGTGGTTGGATTGCTGGTAAGTCTGTTTCAGGCAGTAACCCAAATCAATGAGGCTACTCTGGCTTTTGTGCCAAAACTTGTGGCCGCGATGATCGTATTTGCCTTGGCTGGTCCGTGGATGTTGGCGACGCTGGTGGACTACATTCGGCGCACGTTAGAAGCAATTCCTGCTTCCGTTATGTGAGTTGCTAGCGTGATTACATTCACAGAGGCGCAGCTGACGGAGTGGCTTTCGCCTTTGATTTGGCCATTTTTGCGAACACTGGCTGTTTTTACCTCTTCCCCTGTCTTTTCTTCAAAGGTCTTTCCTGTTCGGGCGCGGATTGCAGTGGCATTTTTTGTGGCTTTTGCCGCACAACCCAGCGTGGAGGGACAAACCGTTATCAGCATCAATGATGCAGGAGCTTTTGGCGCTGTTCTGCAGCAAGTGGGTGTTGGTCTTGCCATTGGCTTTGCAATACGTGTCGTTTTTGCAGCTATGGAACTGGCTGGGGAGCTAGTTGGATTTCAAATGGGTTTGAGTTTTGCTTCGTTCTTCGACCCAACAATGGGTGGACAGACGAGCGCTGTAGCGCAATTTTTTGGGCAAATGGCAACGTTCATGTTTATCGTCATGAATGGGCATTTGTTAGTGATGATGACAATCATCACGAGTTTCACGGCATTCCCAGTCGATCAGAATTTTTTGGAAGCTCTCAAACAGATCAAAATTTTGAATCTCGGTGCTGAACTTTTTTCAAGTGGTCTTTGGATGGCGCTCCCCATGATTGGCATGCTGATGTTTGCCAATCTGGCATTGGGTATTGTCTCCAGGGTCGCACCTCAAATGAATATCTACGCTATTGGCTTTCCGATTACGCTCACGGTCGGCTTGGTTGGCATGGCAGTCACCCTTCCCATGTTGGACCAGCCATTTTTGGCGCTGATGAATCACGCCATTGAGATTTTTTCACCCAAGTAATCGGGCCTAAACCAGGCCGTTTCGAATGGCATAGACCGTTAGCTCAGAATTGTTTGTGAGCTTGAGTTTTTCAAGAACGCGGGAGCGATAGACACTAACGGTTTTTGGGCTCAGCATGAGCTCTTCTGCAATGTCTGACAGACGTTTTCCAGACGCAATTTTCAACAATGTCTGGAGTTCACGCTCTGATAAACAAGCATGAGGGGTCACGCTGTCGGGTGTGTTGAGGTTGTCAACCAGCATTTGCGCTACGTTGGGCGTGACATATTTTCGGCCTTGTGCTACGGTGCGGACAGCCATGATCAAGTCAACTGGGTCGCCTGATTTATTAAAGTAACCTTGCGCACCTGCTTTGAGGCAACGGATAGCATATTGGTCTTCCGGGAACATGGAGACCATCAATACTTTAATAGGGGAGACGCTTTCACGTAGGCTGGCTAGCACTTCCAGTCCACCACGACCAGGCAAATTGATGTCAAGGACCAGTACATCACATGCGTGTGTTCGAATGGCATCGCGCACTTCCTGGTAACTGCCGGTCTCAGCGGTGACTAGGATATCAACTGCTTCAGACAGCGTTTCACGGATACCCCTCCGAACCATCGCGTGGTCGTCACAAAGGATGACACGAATCATGGGTTGTCGTCTCCGTCTTGATCGATCGATGGTGTTTGGAAAGGAATGGAGAGAATGATGGAAGTTCCCTGCCCGAGCTGGGAGCTTACATCCAACCAGCCTCCAACTGTTCGGGCACGTTCTTTCAGACCTCGAATCCCAAATGAAGTTTTCTTTGCAAGGTCCTGGTCATGGATGCCCAGCCCGTTGTCTGTGATCTCAAGCGTAAGCACTTCTTCTGCGTCTGAGAGTTCAATTTTGACTTGTGAACATTGCGCGTACTTGCTGATGTTGGTCAAGGCTTCTTGGGCGGTTCGGTAAGCAGTCAGTTGTACGGCCTTTGGCAAGTGATGCAGACTTTGTGGCGATCGAACCGTTGCAGGAATACTGGTGCGTCTAGAAAAACCGTCGGCCAACCACTCCACAGCGGCAACCAGCCCCTGATCTAGTACAGCAGGACGCAGGTTCATCATGATGCGCTGACTAGCATCTAGTGCATGTGAAAGCATGTCATTGGCAGCACCCAGGTGCAAGAGTGTTGATTTATCCGTCGTATGACGTGAGATCCACGACAAATCAAAACGAATGGCGGCCAGTGACCCCCCAATATCGTCATGTATTTCGCGTGCAATGGCAGTGCGTTCCTGTTCAATGGTGGCTTGTAGATGTTCGGCAAAATTGGAAAGACGTTGTTCTGATGCAGCGAGATCGAGATCTGCAACTTCTTTTTCCAACTGAATTCGGTGCATTTCGATGGCGCGCTCCACGACGCGTCCAAGCTTGCCCATGTCTTCTTTAGGCAGATAGTCGCTGATGCCTGTTTGAATGGCGGCGACTGCTGCCGATTCGCCGATTGCACCCGACAGTAGAATAAATGGAGTTCGTTCCCCTTTGTCTTTCATTAATTGCCAAGCATCCAGCGCAGTGAATCCCGGCAAGCGATAGTCGGCCAGTACTACATCGAAGCGGGTTCGGTTCAGCGTGGAATCAAACCCCTGCATCGTCTCAACCCTGGTAATCTCAAATTGCGCACCCGATCTTTGCAGCTCGCGTTTGACCAATTCATGATCCTGCGCTGAATCTTCCAGATGCAAAATCTGCAAGGTGGGGTTGTTTCGGATGTTGTTGTTCATAATTGGCGCTATGATTGTCCACGATTGCGTTGGTTAACAGATTTGCGTTTTGTCCATAGGAGAGTCGATTGGCCATGTCGCCTGATGAAACATCATTTTCGGTTCCGACAGTTGAGCTACCGGTGATGCTGGTTGCTGAAGTGCAGGACTCGTTGCTGGTGGTTGTGCATGACCTTAGTCGTTTGGATGGTTTGTTGGCGCACACCATGGAAAATCTGATGCAGCGTTTTACTTCGGCAAGCGCAAACCTGTCAGATCCCGCATTTGCGGCCGTCAAAGAACTTGACGAAGTGCGTGTGGCGTTGCGCGCAGCGGTCACCGAATTGCAGTTTCAGGACATGGCTTCGCAGTTGATCATACATACCTCAAAGATTCTTCAGGGGTGTGCCTATCGACTGGCTTCGGATGCCATGGGTTATGAAGATGGTGAAGCAGTACCGTTTGTCGAGGAGGTGCCCGAGCGTCCCAATCCTGTGACTCAGGACGAGATGGAGGCCGGGTCCATTGAGCTTTTTTAAATTTCTGGTGACAGATTGGAATAGTCGGAGTTTTACATGCCTTTAATACTCGCTGTTGATGATTCGCCATCCATGCGAAAAATGGTTTCATTCACGCTTACCGGTGCCGGCTATCAGGTAGTTGAGGCGGTAGACGGTGTGGACGCGTTTGAGAAAGCTCAGATGCAATCGTTCGATTTGGTGCTGACGGACCAAAACATGCCGCGTCTGGATGGTCTTGGCTTGACCCGCAAGTTGCGTGAACACCCACAATTCAAAACAATCCCAATATTGATGTTGACCACTGAGTCAAGTGATCTCATGAAGCAGGCTGGACGGGCGGCGGGTGCTACGGGTTGGTTGGTTAAGCCCTTTGATCCTGCCCGTTTAATTGATGTGATCAAGAAAGTCATCAAATAACAAGTTTATGCCGTTGTTAGTTTTGGGAAAAATGTCAGGAGACAGTCATGGCTGAAGTGCATCAAGATGCAGGTGGTTCAGGTTCGGATTTTGATTTAAGTCAGTTCTATCAAATCTTCTTTGAGGAAGCTGGTGAAAACCTGGATTTGATGGAGCAAATGCTGCTTAATCTCAACTTGGAAACCGCTGATGATGAAGAACTCAACGGTATTTTTCGATGTGCTCACTCAGTTAAAGGTGGGGCGGCAACTTTTGGTTTTTCTGATGTTGCTGAGTTGACCCATCAAATGGAATCTCTGCTGGATCGTCTGCGCAGGCACGAGCTGCAACCGAACTCGATCATGGTGGATGTGTTACTGGAATCCGCGGATGCTTCGCGTGGCCTGCTCGCCAGACATCAGGCGGGAGCTGAAGGGGCTGGGCCGTCCACCTCAGACTTGGTCAACAGAATACGCTCGCTCGTCAGCGGCGAAGTCGTTGCTCCCAAGGCTACTGCGCCAAAAAAGGCGGTAGCTACGACGGCTACAGAAGTTACACCAGCGAAGCCGGCGTCTGCGGTAACCGCAGCTATTCATAGTGGTGTTCGACATCTGGTAATTCAAATTAGCCAGTTAGAGCGCGAAGATCAGGCAATTGCGTTGATGGAGTTGTTTCGTGACATTCCCGGCTTGGGTGATGTCAAGGCATTGCCGGTGACAGCTGGAGCCCCACGTGTGTTTGAGGTCAACACTACGTCTTCCAACGAGGATTTGTTGGATTTGTTTGCTTTTCATGTGTCGCGTGAACAAGTGATGATTCAGGAGAAGGACAGTGACAACGGATCAGGTCACCATGCAGTTGAGGCGGAGACAATGTCTGGTGTTGGTTTTGGCTTCTTTGATGGCGCTCCGGGTGCTCCCGATGCTCTGGAAGCACCGGTCGGTGATTTTGTTCACGTTGCAGTTGATGCTCAAGCTGCTGTGGTTCCCAAAGTTGCCGCTAAGGCGACGAGTGCCGCTAATGTGGCGGCTCAGCCTGAGGCTGCAACGATTCGGGTGGCCATCAACAAGGTGGATCAGTTGATCAATTTGGTAGGTGAATTGGTGATCACTCAGGCTATGCTTGCGCAAAATAGCCGTGCCCTGGATCCTGCGTTGTACCAGCAACTGTTGACAGGTTTAACTGATTTGGATCGCAACACCCGTGACCTCCAAGAGTCGGTCATGTCGATCCGGATGATTCCCATGTCGATTGTGTTCAGCCGGTTTCCACGTATGTTGCGGGATTTGGCGGGCAAGCTTGGAAAAAAAGTAAATTTTGTGACCCAGGGGGAAGCTACAGAGCTGGACAAGGGGTTGGTTGAAAAAATCACCGATCCTTTGACACACTTGGTTCGCAACAGTTGCGACCATGGTGTTGAGTTGCCTGCTGACCGCATCAGGGCTGGGAAATCGGAAACTGGGACGATCACCTTGTCTGCGGCTCACCAAGGTGGCTCCATTGTGATTGAGGTGCGTGATGATGGTCGTGGTATGTCGCGCGAGAAGATTTTGAACAAGGCGCGTGAGCGCGGTCTTGAAGTGTCAGATCAAATGTCAGATGCTGAAGTCTGGCAGCTGATTTTTGCGCCCGGCTTCTCGACAGCTGAGGTGGTCACTGATGTGTCCGGGCGAGGTGTGGGTATGGATGTGGTCAAACGGAATATCACATCGCTTAACGGAACCGTTGAGATTGATTCGGCGGAAGGCTACGGCATGAAAGTGTCAGTGCGTTTACCTTTAACGCTGGCCATCATGGATGGCATGTCGGTAGGGGTAGGCAATGAAGTCTACATACTCCCGCTGTCCTCCGTGGTGGAGTCGTTTCAGGTGAAATCTGATGCTGTGAGTACCGTCGGGCAGGGTGCTCAGCTGGTGAAAGTTCGAGACGAGTACATGCCGGTGATCGAGTTGGAAAAGGTATTTCAGGTTCCTCGGTTTGACTCGGAAAAAGTCAGTGACATCATGGTGGTCATCGAGGCAGAGGGCAGTCGTGTGGTGTTGTTGGTGGATGAATTGCTGGGGCAGCAGCAAGTGGTGGTGAAAAATTTGGAATCTAACTATCGCAAAGTGCCCAATGTATCGGGCGCAACCATTCTTGGCGATGGCAAAGTTGCCCTGATTTTGGATACGGCTGCTTTGGTGCGCCGTTCACGTCATTGAGGTCTGAGGCTGTTTCTGGAGATACAAGATGAGTGCAGTTGAAAAAATAAATGAATCTGTGGCTGTTGGCGCACGTGAATACCTTACCTTCAGACTGGACCGAGAAGAGTACGGCATTGATATTCTGAAAGTGCAGGAAATTCGTGGTTACGAGCCTCCGACACGAATTGCCAACGCGCCATCATTTATCAAAGGTGTCGTGAATTTACGTGGGACGATAGTTCCAATTGTGGATATGCGTCTGAAATTCAGCTGTGGAAATGCCAAGTACGACACGTTCACCGTGGTCATCATTCTGAATTTGCACCAGCGTATTGTTGGCATTGTGGTGGACTCGGTCAGCGATGTCATGCAGCTAGCACCGGAAAATTTGCGTGCAGCACCGGATGTTGACAGTGTGATTGACAGTGACTCGGTGATTGGGCTGGGGTCGCTAGGCGATCGAATGCTGATTTTGCTCGACATCGAAAAATTGATGGCGGGCGTTGACATGGGGTTGGTTTCAGATATCGGTTGATATTTTCAAACTGAACTCAGATGGCAGTTTCTCGGGCAAGTCAACCTCAGCAGGACGCTGTTTTGTCTGATGCACAGGGGCGTGAATTCGCCTGGACGGATGCTGACTTTGACAGAGTACAGACATTGATCTACCAGCGTGCGGGGATCAGTTTGCATGACGGTAAACATGCGATGGTCTACAGTCGTCTTTCTCGCCGTTTACGCGAAACGGGACATCAAAGCTTCAGGGACTATTTGGGTTGGCTGGAGAACCACGACGGCCATGAATGGCAAGAGTTCGTCAATGCGCTGACAACCAATCTGACCTCTTTTTTCCGCGAGCATCATCATTTTGAGGTTCTCAGCGATCATCTGAAAACTCATAAGACACATGGTGCGTGGAAGGTCTGGTGCAGTGCTGCTTCTACTGGAGAAGAACCCTACTCAATCCTGATGACGGCGGTCGAGGCATTGGGCGCCCATGCCAACTTAACGTTGACCGCCAGTGATATTGACTCAAAGGTGCTTGCGACAGCGGGGCAGGGCGTATACCGACTTGAGAATTTAAAAAATGTAACGGAAAGCCAGCTGCAGAAGTTCTTTCTGAAAGGCAAGGCTGGCAACAGTGGGATGGTTCGCATCAAACCGGAATTGCAACGCATGGTGGAGTTCATCATCGTGAATCTGATTCGTGATGATTGGCCGTTTCGAGAGCCGTTTGACGTGGTTTTTTGCCGCAATGTGATGATTTATTTTGATGCACCGACACAGCGCAAGGTTCTAGAGCGCATCCATCGGGTGATGGTCCCCGGTGGATTGCTGTTTGTTGGACATGCGGAAAACTTTAGTGAATCGCGCGACCTGTTTGTATTGAAGGGAAAGACCGTGTATGAGCGACGCTAAAGTTGTCAGCGGGCGCGTTTCAAGAGTTCAGCACTTGAAGTCTTTGCCACGCAGCCCCGGCGAGGCCTCCTTCTTTTACAGTGACCATCATTTTCAATACGATGCGGTCAAGGTGCTGCCGGGTGAGTATTTTGTCTCGAATGAAGAAATCATGATCATGACCGTGTTGGGATCATGCATTTCGGCTTGTATTTGGGATGGCCGTGCCAGGGCAGGCGGCATGAACCACTTCATGTTGCCTGACGGTGACGGAGGTGATGGCGGCGGACGGTATGGCTCTTACGCCATGGAGTTGTTGATCAACCAGATGCTCAAAATGGGGGCGCGGCGCGAGACAATGCAGGCCAAGGTGTTTGGCGGTGCCCAGGTAATGGCAGGCTTTACGTCTATGAACGTTGGCGAAAGGAATACCAAGTTTGTGCTGGAGTACCTCGCCACTGAGCGCATTCCTGTGGTGTCACAGGATGTGTTGGATATTCACCCTCGAAAAGTATGTTTTTTCCCGGTTTCTGGCAAAGCCCTGGTCAAGCGTTTGGCGCACTCCCACCCGGAAACGTTGGTGGTGGAAGAACGCAAAGGCAATGCGGCATCTGTTGCGAAGTCAACGGCTGGTGGTTCTATCGATTTGTTTTGAGGGTTGAGTGTTGAAAAAGATTCGTGTCGTTGTGGTGGATGACTCTGCCTTGGTTCGTAGCCTGTTGGCTGACATCATCAACCGTCAGGTGGACATGGAGTGTGTTGGTGCCGCCAATGATCCTCTGGTTGCCAGGGAGATGATTCGCGAACTGAATCCCGATGTCATCACGCTTGATATTGAAATGCCACGAATGGATGGCATCGATTTTCTGGGTCGCTTGATGCGCTTGCGCCCAATGCCTGTGGTGATGATTTCAACCTTGACCGAGCGTGGCGCCGAGGTGACTATGAAAGCGCTCGAACTCGGCGCGGTGGATTTTGTTTCAAAACCACGTATCGGCGTTGCAGATGGACTGAGTGAACTGGCTAGTCAGATCGTTGACAAAATTCGAATCGCATCGACGGCGCACATCAAGCGCCATCTTGCAACATCAGACTCTGGGGCCACGGGCGTAAAGGATGCAGCAGTTGTATCACGTCCAACCGCAACTTTGACGGGGCGTGTTTCTACCGAAAAATTGGTGTTCATTGGTGCATCCACCGGCGGAACCGAGGCAATCAAGGAGGTACTGACACAATTACCGGCTGATTTCCCCGCAATTGCGATCACCCAGCACATGCCTCCGGGCTTTACCACCAGTTTTGCAGCTCGCCTGAATAGCCTTTGCAAGATTGCCGTGCGTGAAGCCGTTCATGGTGAGCGTTTGCTGCCGGGGCACGCCTACCTGGCACCTGGTGGTAAGCAGTTTCGGGTGGACCGCAGTGGGGCCAATTATGTGGCGGTGGTGGAGGATGGTGAACCCGTGAATCGGCACAAACCGTCAGTTGAAGTGTTGTTTCGTTCCGGTGCCAGGGTGGCTGGTCGCAACGCCTTTGCCATCATGCTCACAGGTATGGGCAACGATGGTGCAAAAGCCATGCGGGAAATGAAGGATGCGGGCAGTTACAACCTGGTGCAGGACGAGGCTTCTTGCGTGGTGTTTGGCATGCCCAAAGAGGCTATCGCGCATGGAGCAGCCGACGAAGTCCTTCCGTTGAAGGACATCGCCAATGCCTTGATCACCAAATTAAATGGTTTGACTGATCGCTTCCGGGTTTAAACCAGCAGCGTGCCTGGGCATTCCAAATAGCCTCGAATTTTTTGGATAAATTCAGCGGCATTCATGCCGTCGACCACCCGGTGGTCAAACGAGCTTGAAAGATTCATCATCTTGCGCGCGACCACCAAGCCGCCCTTGATCATGGGGCGTTCGACGATGCGGTTGGTGCCGACTATCGCAACTTCGGGGTAATTGATGACCGGTGTGCTGACAATGCCGCCTAATGCACCCAAGCTGGTCAGTGTGATGGTCGAGCCGCTTAAGTCTTCGCGTGCTGCTTTTCCGCTGCGGGCGCCGTCACTCGCACGCAGCACGGCCGCTGCACTCGCCCACAGGTCCAGTGTTTCGGTGTGGCGGATCACCGGTACCATCAAACCGCCACTGGTTTGAGTGGCCAATCCCAAATGCACTGCACCGAAACGGGTCAGTTGGTTGGCTTCGTCGTCATAGCGGGCGTTGACCTCGGGGTGGTCGCGCACTGCCAATACCAGGGCCCGCATCAAAAATGGCAGCAAGGTCAAACGACCGCGGGTTGCGCCGTATTGCGTATTCAGGCGAGTGCGCAACTCTTCGAGTTCGGTTACATCGATTTCTTCCACATAGGTGAAGTGCGGGATGTGCCGTTTTGCTTCTTGCATTTTTTGCGCGATTTTTCGCCGCAAACCCAGAACAGGAATGACCTCTTCGGTGGTTCCTGGTGCAAATCTCAGGTCACTTGATGTCACAGCTTGGGTTGCCGTACGTTCTGACTTGCCCTGGCACCCTTGCCCTTCCAAGTCGGACTGCGTGATGCGTCCGCTCGGTCCGGTGCCATGGATGTTGCTCAAGTCAATGCCCTGCTCGAGCGCACGGCGGCGCACTGCCGGGGCAGCGGTAGGTCGATGGCTGTCAGAGAGTGCAGTTGCTGCAATTTTGATTTGTGGCTGAGTGATTTTCTCAGGCTCCAGCTTCAATTCGGATTGCAAAGGCGCTGTGGCTTTGTCAATAGTTATAGCGGTATCCGCTTTATCTACGGGGGCTAGAGCACCATTTGATGCATCAATATGAATGATTT